>NZ_MWLP01000036.1:0-29663 GCF_010634885.1 Microbacterium sp. B35-04
GACCGCACCGCCGAGCGCCTCGACCCCGGGATGGCGGGGCGACCGACTCTCATCCGCGGCGACTCGCAGCTGTTCTTTCCCGGCATGGGCCGACTTTCGGAGAACAGCGTCGTCAGCATCAAGAATCGATCCTTCTCCATCACCGCCGAGCTCGACGTCCCCGAAGACGGCGGACAGGGTGTCATCATCGCGCAGGGAGGCCGGTTCGGAGGATGGAGCCTGTACCTTCTCGACGGTGCCGCCCGCTTCGTCTACAACACGCTCGGCATCCGCCGCTTCACGATCGCAGCCGACCGTGCGGTCACCCCGGGCACCCACCAGGTGCGGGCGGAGTTCGCATACGACGGCGGCGGTCTCGCGAAAGGCGGTGACGTCACCCTCTACTACGACGGCACCCCGGTCGGCACCGGCCGCGTCGACGTGACCCAACCGATGGTTTTCTCAGCCGACGAGACAACGGACATCGGCTACGAGTCGGGCACACCAGTGAGCGACGACTACACACCGCAGACCAGCCGTTTCCGCGGCCGCATCAACTGGGTGCAGATCGACCTCGGCGGCGACGACCACGATCACCTGATCGACCCGGACGAGCGAGTGCGCATCGCAATGGCCCGCCAATAGCGACGAGCTCCCAGCGTGAGCCTGTGCATAGGCAGCGGACCGTACGTCGCTGACGGTCCAGGAGCCTGCGGACCTCTGAGACGTCGGCCCACGGGCGGTGCGCCGTCATTCACTCAGGACGACAGTTCGGAGTCTCGCTTCGTCGGCACCGTGATGGATGCCACCTCTTCGAGACGCGGATGCAATTCGTCACCGTCCTCGACCACACCCTTGTGCCAGGTCATGGTGAGTCCATCGGGTGCGTCCTGCAGCAGCGCGAGGTTGTTGTCGAACCACGGACCCTTCACTGTCTTCCAGCGGAAGGGCGGGTCGGGAACCTTCGCAGAACGCGCGGCTGCGGCACCCAGCGGCGTCGCTGCGCCGTAAGACATCACCACGGAGAACCAACGCAGGAAGCGGGGCAAGGGGTTCCGCACAGGTGAGCACACTGCCTGCACGATGCGGCTGCCCGTCTGGCGTTCGACCTCGGCCAGGTACGAGAAGTGCACATCACCGGACAGGAACATCACCGTCTGCGGCGACGGACCGCGGGCACCGTCTGCCAGCTCCGTCGCAATCCCGGCAACAGCCTGAAAGCTGTTCTGGAACGCCGCCCAGTGTTCCAGGTCGAAGGCCTGCCGCAGTCGTTCCCCGACCCACGCGGCCAGTCGGCCCCAAGCCCCCTGTGCGATCGCCTCATCCCATGCCTCGACATGGTGCAGACCCAACGGCAAGAGGAACGGGAGCGAGGTGGCGATCAGGACGTCGCGGAATCCACCCTGCATATGGTCGTCGAACCACGCGAGCTCATGACCGTTCAGCAGCCCCCGAGCCGACGGAGTGAGATCTCTCGCGACTCGTGAATCCAGGACGATCAGACGCGTTCCATCGAAGTCTCGGCAGTAGCTCCAGCGGTAGCTGTTCGGGTCCTTGTCGCAGCGGTCGGCGAACTCGTCCAACGCAGCACTGAGGTCGGGCGAACCGGCGTCGTCGCGCCCACTGACCTGCTGCCACATCTTGTCAGCGGCACGTTCGCGGGGGGACAGGTTGCCGAGGTGCTGGTACACCCAGTACGACGCCAAGCCGGCGACGATGCGTTCGTGCCACCAGGTGGTGGCCTCCATCTTCCTCTTCCAATCGAGCGAGGCGTTCCAGTCGTCGCGGATGTCGTGGTCATCGAAGATCATCGCGCTCGGCACACAGGAGAGCAGCCACCGATTCGCGTCATCCGACCATGCCAATCGGTAGAGGTGGGCGTACTCTTCGAAGTCTTTGAGCTCTTTGCCCGGTTCCTCATGAATGTCGCGGCGGCCGCGGATGAATTCCTGCATCTCCTTCGTGGTCGAGTCGGCGTACACCTGATCGCCGAGGAAGAGCAGCAGATCCGGTCGGACCTCGCGGCCGTCGGCCACCGCGAGTGCGAAGGCGCGCAAGGAGTCGACGCCGTGGGTCCGATTGCCTGACCGGTCGTGGGGGACGCTGGTACGGCATGATCCGTAGGCGATCCGCGACCGTTGCCCAGGCGCGCGCGTGGCGATCACCGATGGTGGATATTCGGAGTGTGGTTCCGGCCACACCGACACCCCGTCGATCTCGACCTCGTACGGCGAAACGCTGCCGGGCTCGAGCCGGTCGACTTCGACGAGGGCGAAATGGTGGCCGTGCACGGCGAAGCTGCGGGCCTGCCACGATCGCCCTTCGGCGTGGACGCTCACCAGACAGTCGGCTTGCGTCTCCACCCAGATGCTGGCCGACGTCTCATCGACGTAGCGCAGCATCGGCCCCAACACCAGCGGGGATTCCATGAGCCCGTTCTACCGCGAATGGCGCCACAGCGGCCAGAGGTGTCCGCAGTCCCGACTTTGTGTTATCGGAACGACAAGCTTGACGCCTCAGCCTCCTCGCGCCCAGCGGTCGAGCCGCTTCAGGTAGCGCCGGTGCTCGCCACGAACGTCACCACCAACCAGGTGGGTGCGTCCAGCACCACCGACGCGACTCCAGCGATAGCGGTCACGCCCACGAGGACAGCCGCCCCGACGGTCCACTGCACCCCCAACCATTGCTCAATCGGGAATCGCACAGCTAGACCTTTACACGAGATCGTGCGTCGAGGCGAACTCGGTCCGGGATCCGGGCCGGCGTGCGATCGGGGACGTCTGTCGAACACGAGCGTGCAGTGCGGAATGCGCTGAGCGAGTTCTGACCCGTCGCGCGCCTAAGCTCGCGATGTGGGGTTCATCGGTCGCATCTTCGGCGGAAGCGATAGTTCTCGAAATCGGAATGCCGCCGACGCGCTGTGGCACCCGGATCAGTACAGAGGAGAGAGCGCCGTCGCGGTCACCGCGACCCAGCTCGATCACAAGGTTGCGAGCCCTGGTGAGCGGCGGCGTATCTACGCGGCGTGGATCGACTTCTTCTCGTCACCGACACCGATCACGGTTCTCGACCTCCGCTCACGCGTGCCGCAAGAGCTCCTCGACTCGCTGAGGGGTCAGCCGCAGCTCGAAGCGCTCCACCTCAAGTGGGGGCCGTACCGGGACATCGGAGTGGTCGGGCAGCTACCGGCACTGGCGACTCTCGCATTGGGCGGAGCGACAGCTCTGGAGTCTGTGGAAGCGATCCGTGGCCGCGACGGTCTCATCGCCCTCACCGTCGAACAAGCGCACCGAGTGACCGACCCTTCTCCGATCTCGACCCTTCGAAACCTCCGCGACTTGGCTTACGGCGGCTACGTCGGATCCGACAAGCCGGTCGTCCTTGAGAACGTGCGGTGGATCGAGCCGCTGAAGGAGCTTCGGTCTCTGGACCTTCCTGGCACCCGTCTGCTCGATGCGGATGTGTCGCCGTTGCTCGAGCTGTCCAGCCTGGAGGAGCTCAATCTGCCGCTGCGGCGCACGTACCGCGCTCAAGTGTTCGAGTTCGCGGCGACCAGTCGAGCATTCGCGGGCCTCGCCGCGAAGTACACGGCCTACGACGAGTGGTCCTCGGAGATGAGGCGCGAGTCCTCGTAGGAGTCCCTGAGAGTCGGGGACCTTCAATTGGCGGCGACGCCTCGCCTCCATCGCTCGGGCGCACGCGCGGCGGCGCGATCACAGCGGCACGCGCCGAGGACCTGGCTTCGAGCCGTGACCAGCCCCGGAGTCAGAGCGAGACGTCGTTCTCGATTGCCTCGGCCAGGTCGTCGACCGCTTCGGGTGCCAGCGATACGCCCGCTGCTTCGAGCCGCTGGCCGAGCACGTGGCTCACGTCGTCCGACACCCTGCCGTGATGGATGTCGTCCTCCACATCGGCGACGACGTGCTCGATGGTCTCGACGCGATCGTCGTCGAGCGCGACGTGGAGGTTCTCGTTGTGGATGGCCATGCGCTCACCTTGGTGCGGCGACGATGTCGCGCGCACCCCCTTGACGTGACCGCCGATGTCGTGCGTTGCTCGCGGCGAATCGCCTCGAGGGCGCCCGC
The DNA here is from genome assembly GCF_010634885.1 of Microbacterium sp. B35-04. NCBI lineage: Bacteria > Bacillati > Actinomycetota > Actinomycetes > Micrococcales > Microbacteriaceae > Microbacterium > Microbacterium sp. B35-04. The sequence continues at coordinate 4,065 of NZ_MWLP01000036.1, forward strand.
GCGAGCTCGGGCCCGCGCGCTGAGAGGATAGGGGAATGACGGCAACACTCGTGGCACGAGGCCTCGCCGGCGGTCACGGCCATCGCACGCTTTTCGACTCGCTCGATCTGACCGTGGCGCCGGGCGATGTCGTCGGGGTGGTCGGTGCCAACGGAGCGGGGAAGTCCACACTGTTGCGACTGCTCGCCGGCATCGACGAACCGCAGGCCGGCACCATCGCGCTCTCACCTTCCGACGCTTTCGTCGGCTGGCTGCCGCAGGAGCACGAACGCGTCGACGGTGAGACCGTCGCCGCCTACATCGCCCGTCGCACCGGCTGTGCACAGGCGACGAGGGACATGGATGCCGCGGCCGCCGCGCTGGGCGACACGTCGTCGTCCGAGTCAGGCGCGGATCCCGCCGACACCTACTCGACGGCACTGGATCGCTGGCTGGCGAGCGGCGCCGCCGACCTCGAGGAACGCATTCCGGTCGTACTTGCCGACCTGGGACTCGACCTCGGCGGGGCACCCGCCGAACAGGCGACCATGACCTCGCTGTCGGGCGGCCAGGCAGCCCGGGTCGGGCTCGCCGCGCTGCTGCTGTCACGGTTCGACATCGCACTGCTGGACGAACCCACGAACGATCTCGATCTCGATGGCCTCGAGCGGCTCGAGGCTTTCGTGCGGGGCCTGCGCGGCGGCGTCGTGCTGGTCAGCCACGACCGCGAGTTCCTCGCGCGCAGCGTGACGCGCGTCCTGGAGCTCGATCTGGCACAGCACTCCCACCGTGTGTACGGCGGCGGCTACGACGCGTACCTCGAGGAGCGGGCGACCGTCCGCCGCCATGCACGGGAGAAGTACGACGAGTTCGCCGAGAAGAAGGCCGATCTGGTCGCCCGGGCACGCACGCAGCGGGAGTGGTCGAGCCAGGGTGTGCGCAATGCCATGAAGAAGGCGCCCGACAACGACAAGATCCGGCGCAAGGCCGCCACCGAGTCCAGCGAGAAGCAGGCGCAGAAGGTGCGCCAGATGGAGAGCCGGATCGCGCGCCTCGACGAGGTGGAGGAGCCGCGAAAGGAGTGGCAGCTCGAATTCACCATCGGCGCAGCACCGCGCTCGAGCACGGTGGTCTCGACGCTGAGCTCTGCGGTCTTCGAGCAGGGGTCCTTCACGCTCGGGCCGGTGTCTGTGCAGGTGAACGCGGGTGAGCGGATCGGCATCACGGGTCACAACGGCGCCGGCAAGTCGACGCTGCTCCGCGCGCTGCTGGGCAGGCAGGCGCCGAACGAGGGCACCGCCAGTGTCGGCGCGAATGTGGAGATCGGCGAGATCGACCAGGCTCGCTCGCTGCTGGTGGGATCACGGCCCCTCGCCGCAGCCTTCGAGGAACTCGTGCCGGCGATGGAGTCCGGCGAGGTGCGCACTCTGCTCGCCAAGTTCGGTCTGAAGGCCGATCATGTGAGTCGACCGGTGGACGAGCTCTCGCCGGGCGAGCGCACGCGCGCTGCCCTGGCACTGCTCCAGGCGCGCGGCGTGAACGTGCTGGTTCTCGATGAGCCCACCAACCACCTCGATCTTGCGGCGATCGAACAGCTCGAGCAGGCGCTCGAGTCCTATCGGGGCACGCTGCTGCTGGTGACCCATGATCGGCGCATGCTCGACACCGTGCTGCTCGACCGGCACTGGCGTGTCGACGCCGGGCGCGTCACCGAGGTTCACTGACCGGACCTTTGCCACCAGCCGGGACGCGCGCCGACAGGCGAGGGGGTGTATTCCACCGCCCCCGGGTGTATCGTGCGGCTGTCTGCGCCCCTCGTTGCTGACGACCCGGCGTCGGCGGGGAACTGGGGGGGTACGACATGGCTGCGAAATTGCCGTCGTCGGGAGCGCTGCCCGAAGGCCAGCACGCGGGCTGCGACACGTCGGGGTTGATTCTCGTGCACCGCATCCTGCGCTGGCTCTATCGAGAGCTGCCGCTGCTGATCCGCGAGGTGGATGCCGGAGATGTCGAGCGTGCGGCGATCGTAGGCCGGTATGCGCATCTCGACTTCTACGCGCTGCACATGCATCACGAGACCGAGGACATCGCGCTGTGGGACCGGCTCACCTCGCGCGACCCGGGGTGCGCGCTTCACGTCGACCAGATGCGCGCCCAGCATGCCGAGGTCGCGGCACAGCTCACCCGCATCGAGCCGCAGCTGGCGCCTTGGGTCGCCACCGCCGATCCAGGACTGCGAGATGCGCTCGCGGGTGACATCGAGACGCTGCGCGACACCTTGGCGGCGCATCTGCGGCAGGAGGAGGACGACATCATGCCGGTCGCCGGTGTCGTGATGTCGCAGCAGGAGTGGGACTGGATGGAGAAGCACACCCGCGAGACTCTGGCCGCCCATCGCAAGGAACTCGGCAAGGACGTCATGGCGCTGCAGGTCGGCCTGCTGATCGCGAGTGTGCCGGAGGACGAGCGGGAGGAGTGGATGCGCGAGAACATCCCCGCGCCGATCCGGCTTCTGTATCTCCTGCTGATGAAGCGCAAGTACGACCAGGCGATGCGGGAGCTCTACCCCGACCGCCCCGTACCCCAGATGGTGTGACGAAGATGTGGCGGCGCGTGAGCCTGGACGCACGGCTCTCTCATCCTCCGGTGCGGGTGTTTCCGTATCTCGCCGACCCGGCACGCTGGCCGGAGTTCGCACCGGCTGTCGAGTTCCGCCAGCGGATCGGCGAAGGGCTGCCCGGGATCGGGAGCCGCTGGTGGGCGGTCGACCGCATCTTCGGTCCCTTCAAAGTGCGTTTCGCCGACGTGCTCGAGGTCATCGAGCCCGAACGCCGCGTCGTCTGGCACTCCACGTCGCCGTGGAACTCGCGAGTCGAGTACGTGTGCGTGGCGGAAGACGAAGGCACGCGCGTTCTGGCCGACTACGAGGGCGATGTCGCGGGATGGCTCCGGCTGGTGGCTCTGCTGCCCACCTTCGTCCTCCGGCGAATCCTGCTTCGAGACTTCCGCGGACTGGGTCGTGTGCTCGAGGCGGAGGAGCGCGCGGCGGCCGCTGTCCCTCGCCGAGATCAGCTCAGCAGGGCGACGTCCAGCGTGAATCGGTGAGCCCGTAACCGCTCCGCCAGCTTCTCGCCCAAGGCGACCATCGGCGTCAGCACGCCCGCGCGATCGGGCAGTTCGTCGAGCGCGAGGCTCAGCGCCGACTCCGCCAGCATGATGCCGGTTCCGCCGTAGCCGGGATCGAACGGGGCCGCGACGCGAGCCCGCACCGGCTCGCCTTGGACGGGGTAGACGTCGACATCGAGTACGAAGCGCCCGTGGTCGACGGCATCCGCACCGGGGCCGGCGCCCGGTGCGGGGAGCACACGATCGAGGATCGTCCGGGTCGGCGCGAACGACATGCCGCCGACGAAGGCCGCCGTGCCGAGACCGATCGCCCCCGCCGAAACGAAGCCGGCGACGCCGCGTCCCGTCGTCACGACCTCGCGATATCGCATGAGCTGGCCATAGCTCCACCCCGTCAGGTAGCTGCTTCGCTGGACGATCTGCTGGTTGTAGGCCCCCATGATGAACGGCACCTGCCAGATGCCTCGTTCCTTGCCCCATCCGCTGCCGGCGTGACTCGGCAGGCGGACGGACGGCCCGGGCGTGAGGGCAAAGGGGTTCGCGATGAGGCGCCGGACGGAGGCATCCCTCTTCGCCTCTGTCATCTGCTGACGAAGCGAGTCGATCGTCCCACCGCTGATGCCGCCGCGCAGCGACCGCACCCGCAGTGTGGCCGCGACGATCGGCACACCGCCGGCTGCCCGATGGGCGAGCCCGACGCCGAGGTCGGAGGGGATCGAGTCGAAGCCGCACGAATGGACGATTCTGGCGCCGCTCTTCTCCGCGGCGTCGTGATTGCGCTGGATGCTGCGCGCGACGAAGATGCTCTCGCCCGACAAGTCTGCGTACGAGGTGCCCTGGCGTGCGCACGCGGCGGCGACCTCCGCGCCGTAGCGCAGGTAGGGTCCGACCGTCGTCGCGACGACGGATGTCGACGCCGGCAGCCGAGCGACGGCCGTCTCGTCCGTCGTGTCCACTTCGACGATCGGCCAGTCGACGCCCAGCTCGCGGCGCACGTCTTCCAGGCGGGAGCGCGATCGGCCGGCGAGCGCGATCCGCACGCCGTCGGGCGCCGATCGTGCCAGGTGCCGCGCGGTGAACCTGCCGACGAAGCCCGTGGCGCCGAGCAGGACGATGTCGTGGTCGCGGACGTTCTCGCTCATGTCACGCGAGCCTAGGTGCGCTCGAGCAACGCCGACACCGGGTTGTGCACGCGTGACGGACCGCCTACGACGGCGCGACGGGCTGCCGTGCCTGAGGAGTGGGCGTCAACGACCGAAGCGGGAGACCAGCCGGATCACCGTCGGCAGTCCACGAGAGGTCGCCCGCCTGCCGGTGATGCTCTCGAGCGCCGGGGTCGCGTGGCCTTCGCCCTCGACCTTGTTGCGGACGAGTGCCCACCCTGTTCCGGCGTCGACGATGGAGCAGCGATGTTCCGCGGCCCGGCTCACAACACGGGCATCGTGCGGGTCGATGATCGCGCCGCTGTACAGCGTGAGTTCGAATCGGCGCGGTTCCGGCGTGGCGCCGTGCGCGTCGACGACTGCAGCCAGCTCGGACAGCGGGATCCAGAGGATCTCCCGCTCGTGGCCCGACCGCGCCGCGATGGCGTCCGCCGCCTGTTCGACGACCGATGCGGGCTCGTCGGAGTCGAACAGGATGGTGCCGTTGCTCTGGAAGGTTCGGATCTCGGGCCGTCCGGCGTCGGCGAACCCCGCCACGATGTCGCTCGTCGAAGGATGGCCGCGCTGACCCTGGTTGACGTTCCTCATGAAGGCGACGCACCGCATGCCACGAGCCTAGAACCCGGCGGCGGACGGGATCAGGTGCAGGGAAGACGTGTCGACTCGACGGCGTAGATGCCGATCGCGATCAGCACGTCTCAGGGAGTGCCCGCCCCGTCGCCGGGCGGCTCGGCGATGTCGAGGATCGCCTCGGCGAACGCGTGCGGGGCCTCGGCGGGGAGATGGTGCCCGGCGCCGGGAACGCGTCGATGCTGCCGTGGACCGACGAAGAAGCGGTCATGCTGCGATCCGTCCGTGGCGGGGAAGTTGCCGTCGGCGGTCCCGTCGAGGGTGATCGCGGGCACGGTGATCGGCGGCAGCGCGGCGAGGCGTCGTTCGAGGTCGACGTATGCAGGTGCCCCGGGCTCGAGACCGAGACGATGGCGATACGAGTGGATGACCACGTCGACATAGTCGGGGTTGTCGAAGGCGGCGGCGGCACGGTCCAGGGTGGCGGCGTCGTATGCCCACGCGGGGGAGTTGCGGCGCCAGATCACGTCGGCGATGCCGCGCGCGTCGCGCGAGAGGCCGGCGCGGCCGCGCTCGGTCGCGAAGTACCAGAAGTACCAGAATCCGGCTTCGAGGTTCGGAGCGAGTGGGATGCCGGCTGCCGCGATGTCTTGGATCAGGTAGCCGTTGACTGACACGAGCCCTCCGACGCGCTCGGGCCAGAGCGCGGCCACGACGCAGGCGGCACGGGCGCCCCAGTCGTAGCCGGCGAGGATCGGCTGCTCGAGGGCGAGGGCGTCGATGAACGCGAGCAGGTCGGCACCGAGCGCGGCTTGCTGACCGGAGCGGATGCTGCGGGCGTCGCGGAACGACGTGGATCCGTGCCCGCGGAGGGAGGGGACGAGAACGCGGAAGCCGGCATCCGTCAGCAGCGGCAGCACGTCGACGTAGCTGTGGACGTCGTACGGGAATCCGTGGAGGAGCACGACCGGCTCGGCGGCGGGATCGCCCGCGTCGATGTAGGCGACGGACAGTTCGCCGGCGTCGATGGTGCGCAGCGGGGTGGGAAAGGAGGAAATGGGCATCGAGTGCTCCCTGGAACGGGGCGGCGCCCCGGAGATCGGACCGTGGATCCTGCGGTGTTGTGAACTACGACCGGGCGGGCGGCGGTGTTGTGACAGATGTCGGCGAGTCCTCGGCCGGGCCTTCCGCCGCCGGTCTTTTCTCCACCTCTTCGGGATTCGTGTCACAGATCGCTTCGTCATCCGGTCTCAGTTGGTGACGCGCGCGTTCCCGCGCGCGGCGAAGCGGAAAGGGGTCGTCATGCGAATCGCGGTCATCGGGGGAACGGGACTCATCGGCTCGAGGGTCGTGACCGCACTCGCGGCCACAGGGCATGAGGTCGTCGTCGTGGCGCGCGCGGTCGGCGTCGACTCGTTCACCGGGGAAGGACTCGAACGCGCCCTGGAGGCAGTCGAGACCATCGTCGACGTGTCGAACTCGTCGTACACCGACGAGGCAGGCGCCCGCGAGTTCTTCTCCGGCTCGACGCTCAACCTGCTCACGTACGGCGCCGCCGCGGGGGTGCGCCACCACGTCGTGCTGTCGGTCGTCGGCACCGACCGGCTGGCGCGCTCCGAGGGCGGGTACTTCCAGGCCAAAGCGGAGCAGGAGCGCTTGCTGACGACATCCGGTCGACCCTTCTCGATCGTTCATGCCACGCAGTTCTTCGAATTCATCCGCAGCATCACGGATGCCGCCACCCGCAGCGGCATCGCACACGTGGCCGACGCCCTCATCCAGCCGATGGCTGCCGACGACGTGGCCGCCGCTGTCGCGCGCGCCGCTCTTGCGCGCCCCACCGGTGCGACCACGGAGCATGGCGGGCCCGAGGTGTTCGAACTGGGCTTCCTCGCGCAGCGCGAGCTGCGGTTCCGTCGCGACGAGCGCGAGGTCGTCGCCGATCCGCTCGCCACCTACTTCGGGGCGCGGCTCGACCGCTGGGAACTGCTGCCCGCGGCCGACGCCATCATCGCGCCGACCCGCTTCCACGACTGGCAGGTGATGCCGCGCGACGCGGCGCCGATGCCCTCCGCCGCGGGCGTACGCTGAGCGCGGCGAGGGGAGAGGCAGGCGGAATGGGCGACACCACACGGCTCGGGAACGAGCAGGACGACATCACGCTGGCACTCGCCGTCTTCGACGAGCACCGGCGCCGGATCTTCGGCATCGCGTATCGCATGCTCGGCACGGTGGCCGACGCCGAGGACATCGTGCAGGAGACCTGGATCCGCTGGCAGAACGCCGATCGCGCCGACGTCCGCGAACCCGCCGCATTCCTCGCGACGGTCGCCACACGGCTCTCGATCAACGCGACGCAGTCCGCGCACGCGCGCCGCGAGACCTACATCGGCCCATGGCTGCCGGAGCCGGTCAACACCGACGACGACCCGGCTCTGGGCGCCGAGCGCGGCGAAGCGCTGCAGTTCGCCATCCTGCTCGTGCTCGAGAAGCTGACGCCGACCGAGCGCGCCGCGTACATCCTCCGCGAGGCGCTCGACTACCCGTATGAGCGCATCGCCGACGTCATCGGGGCCACCGTGGCGAGCGCGCGCCAGCTCGTCAGCCGCGCGCGCAAGCATCTGGAGTCGGCGCGCAGGGCCGAAGTGGCAGACGCCGCGCAGCGGCGCCTGCTCGAGGCATTCCTCGTCGCCGCGCAGAAGGGCGACGTGAGCGCCCTCGAGCAACTGTTCGCCGAGGACGTCGTGAGCACCACCGACGGCAACGGCGTCAAGCTCGCCGCGCGCATCCCGGTCGCCGGACGCAGTCGCGTCGCCAAGTTCATCGCCGCCTTCTCGAGTCACTTCTGGATCGGGAAGACGATCGACTGGGTCGAGCTCAACGGACAGCCCGCCGCGACGATCTCCGAAGGCGGGGTCGTCACGACCGTCGCGATGATCACGGCGACGGACGACGGCATCCGTCAGATTCACTGGATCATGAGCCCTGACAAGCTCGGCCATGTCGCTCCGGTGGGGGCGTGACCCGGCGGCACCGCGCGTCGTGGCTGCATTTCTCTCCGCGGGGCTCGCAGTCGAGCGCCGTGCAGCATGACCGCGTGGCGAAGGCGCTCGTCGCGGCTGCGGCATCCGCAGATCCGCGCGCCGTGGGGCGGATGCTGCACCCCGGTGTGGAGCTCACCGTCGACGCGGGCGGCAGGGTGCCGGCGCCGCGATCTGCGCTGAATGGTGCGTCGGAGGTGGGTCGGTACCTCTCCGGCGTGCTGCTCGATCCTGCGGCGTCGCTGCGGGTCGCGTCGGTGAACGGGGTGCCGGGCATCGTGGTGTGCCGTGGCGGCGAGGTGACCGGCGTCCTCGGCATTCGTCTGCGGCACCGCCGGATCGTGCAGGCGTGGCTCGTCGTGAACCCCGAGAAGCTCACGGGATGGAGCGTGGAGTGACCGGGGATGAGCGGCACCCGTGCGCGGACGGGGTGTCACAGATCCGGCCGCTGTCCTGTCGTAGCTGGTGAGCGCACCTCCTCGCGCTCCCTGAACGAAAGGCTCATCATGGCAAAGATCGTGGTCATCGGCGGTTCCGGACTGATCGGCTCGAAGGTCGTCGCGAAGCTCACCGAGCACGGGCACGAGGCCGTCCCGGCGTCGCCGAACTCCGGCGTCGACACGATCACCGGCGAGGGCCTCGCGGACGCGTTGCAGGGAGCGGATGTCGTCGTCGACGTGTCGAACTCGCCGTCGTTCGCGCCGGACGACGTGATGGAGTTCTTCACGACGTCGACGAAGAACCTCATCGCCGCTTCGCGCGCCGCCGGCGTGGGGCACTACGTCGCCCTCACCGTGGTCGGCACGAACCGCCCGAACACGATCTCGTACTTCGCGGCGAAGTCGGCGCAGGAGGAGCTGATCCGCGAGTCGGGCATCCCGTACTCGATCGTCCACGCGACGCAGTTCTTCGAGTTCATCACCGGCATCGCGGCGGTCTCGACGAACGGCGACGCGCTGCACCTTCCGGGGAACCTCGTTCAGCCGATCGCGGCGGAGGATGTCGCCACCGCCGTCGCGCGCACCGCGGCCGGTGCTCCGCTCAACGCCGATGTCGAGATCGCCGGCCCTGAGGTCATGGGGCTCGACGAGATGGTGCGGCGCGGGCTGACCTTCCGCGGCGACCAGCGCGAGGTCGTGACCGATCCCGAGGCGCCGTACTTCGGCGCGCGGATGGACGAGCGGACGCTGATGCCGGTGGGCGGCGCGCAGCACTTCGCGACGACGCTGGAGAAGTGGCTTCCGGCGAACCCGCCGCGGGGCTGACGAGCGATGAGGGCCCGGCGGCGCTGCTCGGCGCTCCGGGCCCTCTTGTCATGTGTCGCCGGCGGCTCACCGCTCGACGATCCGGCCGGGGAGGATCGCTTTATGATGGGCCACGTCCCCAGACTCCACCCGGAAGGCCGCGATGACTGCTGGCACGCTCACCCATCTCGACGCCGGCGCCGTCATCCCCTTCGGCGGCGACCGCTTCACCACGGTCCCTGCCGACCTGGCCGCCGCCTTCCAGCCCGGCGATCACCTCCACGTCGTGCAGACCACGGGCGCCCTGCTGCACGTCCCGGCGGCGGTGCGTGACGCCGTCGAACAGCAGGTGGATGCGGCCGTCGGGGCCTTTGAACGGCTCCGCGCGGCCGAGCGCGGGCCGGTGCACGCCTTCTATGTCGCGTTCGCCGACGCGCTGGCCGACGACGGCGTCTGGGCATGCGTCGCCGAGGCGAACGCGGCCGACGTCGCACGCGCGGAGTCGCTGGGCCGGTCGACGACCCGCCTTCGCGTGTCCGACCGCATGCGACAGGACATGATCGACGGACTGCGCGGCTGGGCGACGCACGTTCACAACGCGCCGGAGAGTGACGTCGTGTCCCGCGTCGAGCACGACGACTGGGCCGTCGAGACCGTCACGGCGCCACTCGGCGTGATCGCGTTCGTCTTCGAGGGCCGCCCCAACGTCTTCGCCGACGCCGCCGGCGTGCTCGCGACCGGCAACACGGCCGTCCTGCGCATCGGGGGCGACGCGCTGGGGACCGCTCAGGCCATCGAAGAGCACGCGCTGCGCCCCGCGCTGGAGAGCTCAGGCATGCCTGAGGGCGCCGTCTGCCTGGTTCCGGTCCGCGAACGCTCGGCCGGATGGGCGCTCTTCAGCGATGCGCGGCTGGCGCTCGCCGTCGTGCGCGGTTCCGGCTCGGCGGTGACCGAGTTGAGCAGCGTCGCCCGGCAGAGCGGCATCCCCGTCAGCTCCCATGGCACCGGTGGCGCCTGGCTGGTCGCCGACCGCACCGCCGACCCGCGCCGCCTCGCCGGCGCCGTGCGCAACTCGCTCGATCGCAAGGTGTGCAACACCCTCAACGTCGCCGCCGTGGTCCGCGAGCGAGCCGACGAGTTCGTCCCGCTGGTGCTCGCCGCGGCCGACGAGGCTGCCGCGGCACGCGGCGGCGTCGCCCGCGTCCATGTCGTCAACGGAAGTGAGTCCTGGTTGCCCGGCACCGACTTCGACCGCTCGATCCAGGTGCGGCGCGCGGAGGGAGTGGTCCTCGAGCCACGGGCGACGCTGCTCGACGCCGACCAGCTCGGCACAGAGTGGGAATGGGAGGACACCCCCGAGCTGAGCATCGTCGTGGTCGAGGACGCCGACGAGGCCGTGCGCCTCTTCAACGCCTACAGCCCGCAGTTCGTCGCGGCGCTGATCTCGGGGGACCCGGCTGCCCAGGCGCGCTTCCGCGAGACCGTGAACGCGCCGTTCGCCGGCGACGGCTTCACGCGCTGGGCTGACGGTCAATACGCGCTGCGCCAGCCGGAGCTGGGCCTGTCGAACTGGCAGAACGGGCGTCTCCTCGGCCGCGCGGGCATCCTCACCGGAGCAGACCTCACGACCCGGCGGATCTTCGCCCGACACGCGAACGGCGAGCAGCACCGCTGAGCGGATACACCGCCGCCGGTCACCGCCCCGCCGAGATCTCCTGCGTTCCGATCACCGACAGGAGCTGCAGTCGCTCGTAGCTCTCGGTGCCCGGCGTCGCGGTGAGCACGAGGAGAGTCTGGCCCTGCTCGGGATCGATCAGGAACTGGCACTGCATCTGCATCACACCGACCTCGGGGTGCTGCAGCCGCTTCTCGCGCGAGTGGGTTCCGCGCACCTCGTGCTCCTCCCACAACTCGGCGAACTCCGGGCTCTCGGCCAGCAGCGCGTCGACCATGGCGCCGGCGCGCGAACGTGCGCCGAACTTGGCGTACGCCGTGCGGATGTCTGCGGTGAACGCCCGCGAGTGCAGCGGGTGGTCTTCGGAGGGGTAGACATCGCGCGCCCGGAGATCCATGAACCACCGGTAGCCGACGCTGCGCATGAATCCGTCGAAGCGGGTCTCGTCGCCGAACAGGGCCCGCGCAGCGGGCGTCTGTGCGAGCGTCTCACCGAGCTCGGTCATGACCTGCGCGGGGGTGTCGGCGAGCCGGTCGAGCACCCGCATGAGACCCGGCGAGACGTGCTCGCTGCGCAGCGCGCGCGTCGGCGCCGTGTGTCCGGCGAGCCGGAACAGGTGGTCGCGCTCATCGAGCGTGAGCCGCAGGCCGCGGGCGATCGCGGCGAGCATCTGCTCCGACGGCTGCGGACCGCGGGACTGCTCTAGCCGGCTGTAGTAGTCGACCGACATGTCGCAGAGGGCGGCCACCTCCTCCCGGCGCAGACCCGAGGTGCGGCGCCGAGAGCCACGCCGCAGCCCCACATCCTCCGGCTGCAGCGCGGCTCGGCGGCGGCGCAGGAAGTCGGCCAGCTGAGCTCTGTCCATCACCCGAGTCTGCGGCATCCGTCATTCCTCAGCCAGGGATCCGAGATCCCTCCCTCGACGCACCCGCTCACGCCGGCACGCGTACGCCGGTCAACTGCTCCGAGAGTTCCCAGATCCGCCGGGCATCGGCCTCACTCTGCAGGCGGGAGTACACCGGCTGCTCGGCCGGCAGCCCGCCGAGATGACGAAGGCCCTTCGGTCCATAGAGGTGACCGCCCTGCGCGTCGCGGCTCGTCGCCGCGTACACCGCCGACAGGGCCGCCGACGACGGAGTGCCGACCAGGATGCCGAGCCGCGACATCGTTCGAATCAGCTTGACCGCGGTGGTGTCGTCGGGGCGGCCCATCCCCGGCTGTGCCGACAGCAGGTTGGTGGGAGTGATCCCGGGGTGGGAGAGGTTGCTGCGCATGCCCCAGCCTGCGGCATCCGATCGCCGTTGCAGCTCCATCGCGAAGAGGCCGAAGGCGATCTTCGACGAGCTGTACGCCTTCATCGGGTCGTACCCCTGGGCCCAGTCGAGGTCATCCCAGTTCACCGCGCCCTGATCGGCCGCGATGCTGACCTGGCTGGTCACGTGCGCGCGTCCTTCACGCAGGAGCGGCAGCAGCCGAGCCACGAGCGCGAAATGCCCCAGGTGGTTGGTCGCGAGCTGCAGCTCGAATCCGTCGGCGGAGAGCCGGCGCGTCGGCGGGTTCATCACTCCGGCATTCGCGATGAGGATGTCGATCGGCCGGCCTTCGCCCAAGAGCTGCTCGGCGAGGTTCGACACCGAATCGAGCGACGACAGATCCAGCGGAAGGACACGGATGGCGGCATCCGGAGTCCGCTCACGGATCATCGCAGCAGCGGTCTCGCCCTTCTGCGCATTGCGCACCGGCATGAGGATGTCGGCGCCGGCGCGCGCCAGACGTGCGGCGATCTCGATTCCCACGCCGTCGCTTGCGCCGGTGACGAGGGCGCGCTGTCCGGTGAGGTCGGGAACGGGGATGTCGAGGATCTTCGGCATGAGGGCGGCTCCTTGTTCGAGGGGATGCCTCCATCCTCGGGGGAGCGCGGCGGGGTATTCAGGGCGCGCTCATCCGGGGACCGCGGATCCCTGGATGTCGGGGCTGCGTGGCATCCTCCTCCGCGCCGTCCGATTCACCCCGGAGTTCAACAGGTCAACCGCGGTTCCCCAGGACGATGAAACGATTCGATCTCCTGTGGAAGCCCGGTTGACCTGTGGGCGGGGGGCAAGCGCCGCGCGCGGCGGCTCATGCGTGGGGCCGCAGGCCACCCGAAGCGGTTCGCGGCGGGCCCGGCGTTTTGCTAAGCGGCGGCGCGGGTGTGGTCGGTGACGGCGATGCGACCGCGCAGGAACGGCAGTGCCGGCGCCTTGTACAGGAGTGCGGGCGGATGCCCCGGCTCGAGGGCGAACTCGGCCTGACCGAACCGCCACATGCGATTGAAGAGGAACACCCCGACCACGACCGTCTGGTCGGCCGGAACCTGCCAGGTGCCGAGACCCCACTGCGCGGGCTGGCCACGACCCGCGATCACGAGCGTCGGCCTGATGCGGGCGTAGAGCGCGAACCAGGGCTTGTGCAGCGTCAGCTCGATGCGGCGCGTGGCGGTGCCGGTGGTGCTCATGCGGATCCCGTCGCGAACGCGCCGGCGTGCGTGCTGTCCTGGCTGTCGTACGTGCGCATCCCGGGTCGCCTCTCGTGGTCCGCTCCCAGGCTAACCGCCGGTGGGCCGACCGCAGACCGCGGGGCACCGCACCGACGCCCGATGTGCGAGGGGAATGCGTTCGGGGGATGCTGGGCTGTAACACCGAGTGGCGGCTCTCCCGGCGGCCCATGAATCTTGTGAGGAGCACCACTGTGCGCGCACTCATCCACTCCACCTTCGGCGACGCGACCGACGTCCTCGAGGTCGCGGAGCGACCGCTCCCCGAGCCGGCTGCCGGTCAGGTGCGGGTGCGCACGGTGCTCTCGCCCATCCACAACCACGACCTCTGGACGATCCGCGGCACGTACGGCTTCAAGCCCGAGCTGCCGGCCGGATCCGGGACCGAGGCGTACGGCGTCGTCGACGCTCTCGGCGAGGGCGTCGACACGCTGCACGTCGGGCAGCGTGTCGCCACCGGCGGCACGTTTGGCGTGTGGAGCGAGTACTTCGTCACCAAGGCGGCAGGGCTCGTCCCGGTTCCGGACAGCATCGACGACGAGACGGCCGCACAGCTCATCTCCATGCCCTTCAGCGCGTTGAGCCTGCTCGACTTCCTCGATGTGCAGTCGGGCGACTGGATCGTGCAGAACACCGCCAACGGTGCCGTCGGCAAGCTCGTGGCGCAGTTCGCCACCGCCCGCGGCGTGCACGTGCTGGGACTCGTGCGGCGCGACGCCGGCGTCGCGGAACTGGCCGGGCTCGGCATCCATGATGTCGTCTCGACCGAATCCGACGGCTGGCGCGAGCGCGTCGCGGACATCCTGGGAGAGAACGCGCCGCGCGCAGCCGTGGACTCGGTCGGCGGCACGGCGGCCGGCGACCTGCTGTCGCTCCTCGGAGAGGGCGGTACTCTCGTGTCGTTCGGCTCCATGGCGTCGAGCACCCTCAAGCTGTCGGCGGGCGACCTGATCTTCAAGCAGGCGACGGTGAAGGGCTTCTGGGGCAGTACAGTGAGCCGGACGATGGATGCCGCCGCCCGCGGTGCGCTGTTCGCCGAGCTGGTGCAGCGCATCGGTTCGGGCGAAGTCAAGCTCCCCGTGGACGCGGTCTATCCCTTCGAGGAGGCCAGGGCCGCCGCCGCAGCGAGCGCAGTCCCCGGACGAGCCGGCAAGGTGCTGCTCCGCTTCTGACAGCACGGGCGCAGGGTCCGCAGTATCACGGTCGCCGCCGCGTGCCTCTTCCGGATATCGCCATGCGAAGGCGCACGACGGTCGAGTGACCTTCAGGGGGCTGCCATGACTCAGGTGGATCCGACGTCCGACACCACGACACCGCCCCGGCCGCTCGACATCGACGCGGTGCGGCACCCGGCGGAGCCATCCCGCTTCGCGCTCGCAGTGACCTGCGTCATAGCGGTGCTCATCGCACTGGTCGTGTGGCTGATCGTCGTGGATGTGTCGCTGCTCGTCTACGCGGTGCTCGTCCTCGTGGGGGCGCTTCTCGCGCTCTGGGTGGCGATTCAGTTCTGGCGACTGCGGCTCCTGGGGGATGCCGTCCTCGTGACCTCTCAGTCGCTGCCCGGGTTGCAGAGCGCCGTCGATTGCGTCAGGGCGACGCTCGGCTACCAGCGTCGGGTCGACATCTTCGTGGTTCCGAACCTGTCGCCGCGCATCCAGCTCACGAGCTACTTCGGCGTTCGTGCCCTGCTGATCGAGGGCGGCGCGGTCGCAGACATCACCGCCCCGGCGGCTCAGGGGCAGCTGCTCTTCCTGCTGGGCACCTACTTCGGTGCGTTCAAGGCGAAGCACGATCGCTGGGCGCTCGCGGAGCTCGTGCTCGACAACACCGGCGTCCGCACGCTCCTTGCGCCGTTCGTCGCGCCGTGGCTCCGGACCACGGTCTACACCGGTGATCAGATCGCCTATGCCTGCACCCGTGACTTCCGTGTGAGCCTCGCTGCGGTCTACCGCGTGCTGATCGGCCGTGAGCTCAGCGACCAGCTCGCAGCCCCCGGCCTCGTCTTGCAGTCCGAAAGGGTGGCGAGATCGCGTTATATGAGGATGGCGGAGATGTTCCGCCCGGTGCCCCACACCACCAATCGCTTCCTCAACCTGTTGCGCTTCGCGGACGAGGTCGATCCTGAGGCAGCACGCGCCTTCCGAGCCGAGCTTCCGGATGACGTCGCTCAGGTGCTCGATCGCGCACTCGCGCGGACCGCGCGTGGCGCGCGCCGGACCGCGAGCGTGGTCACCGTGACGGTTGCCGTGCCGGTTCTCAGCCTCGCGCTGCTGCTGGCCGTGATCCAGCCCGCCTTCACCGGGTGGCAGGGTTCGCCCGGTGCCGTCGAAGACCCCGTCGACACGAGCGAGGTCGACACGGTCGATGTCCCTCCGTCTCCGACGGAGGTGCTGACCGCCGCCGTGCCTGCGGAGTTCAGCGATTCCTGTGCGGACCTTTCGACTCCCACCGTAGAGCTGTCCATAGGCCTCGTCGCCGCGGTGGAGTGCTCGAGCACCGCCGTGGGTGGGGCGGATTGGGTCGAGGTCTACGCCTACGACTCGCCGGCGAGCCTGAAGGCCGCGACCGACGACTTCCTGATGTTCGTTTCGTACGGCGACTGCCTCGACGGCGCCCGGAGCGAGTGGCTCGATGGCGACGGTGCCGAACGCGGAGTGCTCGCCTGCTACTACACGGATGGCTATGAAGAGGTCGTCGCCGTGTGGACGTACGACGCCGATGGGGTCATGGTGCTCGCCGCGGATGCCGAGATGCTGCTGGACGAGATGTACGCGTGGTGGCAGACGGCGTCCCCGACGTTCGCATTCCAGTGAGTTCGCCGTGGGACGACCCGGGGTCTACGTCGAAGCAGCCCGGCGAGGCGCGGGCGGCGGGGGCACTTCCTTCGCCGCGATGATCGCGCCGCGCGGGATGCGCTCGACGCCGCGCTTGCCGTCGACGACGACGGTCTCGGCATCCGTACTCAGCAGCTCCCCGAGCGCATCCGTCGCCTGTCCGGTCGGCAGCAGGTACCGCACGACCACCCGGTGACCCGGTTCGGGCAGGTTCACCATGCGCCGGGGGCGTAGTCCTTGAGGAACACGCCGAACAGGTCTTCGCCTGCCTCGCCGCGCACGATCGGGTCGTAGACGCGTGCGGCGCCGTCGACGAGGTCGAGCGGGGCGTGGAAGCCCTCCTCGGCGAGGCGCACCTTGGTCGGGTGCGGGCGCTCGTCGGTGATCCAACCGGTGTCGACGCTCGTCATCAGGATGCGATCGGTCTCGAACAGCTCGCGCGCGCTGGTGCGCGTGAGCATGTTCACGGCGGCCTTGGCCATGTTGGTGTGCGGATGCCCCGGACCCTTGTACCCGCGATTGAAGACGCCCTCCATCGCGCTCACGTTCACGATGTACGTGCGACGGGCGCTGCTCGCGGCCATGGACGGTCGCAGCTTCGAGACGAGCAGGAACGGCGCCGTCGTGTTGGCCAGCTGCACCTCGAGCATCTCCAGTGGGTCGACCTCGTCGACGCTCTGCACCCACGAATTGGAGTGGTCGAGGTCGGGGAGGAGGCCGCCGGCGTCGATCGCCGTGCCCGCCGCGAGGCGCTCGAGCGAGCTGGACCCGGCGGTCATGGCTTGCTCGGTGAGCTCGTCGGCTCGGGCGGCCGCCGCGGCGAGGATCGGGTGGGCGGTCACCGAGCGCTCCAGCGCCTGCGGATGGCGGTCGCTGGTGTGACCGAACGTCACGAGCTCGGGCAGCGGCCCGTCGGGCAGCGGCGCCAGCTCGGCGTCGACGAGCGGCTGGTACGCGCCGGGGGAGCGGCGCACGGTCTGGGTGGCGTTGTTGATGAGGATGTCGAGCGGGCCGGCGGCCGCGACATCCTCCGCCAATCCGATCACCTGTGCGGGATCACGCAGGTCTATGCCGACGACCTTGAGGCGGTCGATCCACGCCGGAGCGTCCGGCAGGCTGCTGAAGCGGCGCACGGCGTCGCGTGGGAACCGGGTGGTGATCGTCGTGTGGGCCCCGTCGCGCAGCAGACGCAGTGCGATGTACATGCCGATCTTGGCGCGACCGCCGGTGAGCAGCGCGCGCTTGCCAGTGAGGTCGGTGCGGGCCTCGCGCTTGGCGTGGCTCATCGCCGCGCAGGTGGGGCACAGCTGGTGGTAGAAGGCATCGACGACGGTGTACGGCTGCTTGCAGATGTAGCAACCGCGCGCCTTGATCAAAGTGCCCGCGGTGGGCGCCGTCGTCGCGGTGGAGATCGGGATGCCGCGCGTCTCGTCGTCGATCCGGTCAGGCGCGCCGGTGGCCGTGGCCGCGACGACAGCGCGGTCCGCCTCGGCGATGGCCTCGCGAATCTCCCGACGGCGAACCTTCTTCACGGCCTTGAACATGGCAGCGGTCGCGCGCCGGACGGCCACGAAATCGGGGTGAGTCTCGTCGAGCCCCGCCATGTTGTCGAGCACGCGCAGAGTGGTCGCGAGGTCGTCCGCGTCGATGCCGCTCGGCGGCAGGTCGGAGGGGGTGGGGGAATCGGGAAGCACACGTGATTCTACGCCGAGCGGAATGCGCGGCACCTGTTAGCGTGCCATCGTGACCACCTCGGACGGCGCCCCGGCCCGCAGTCGCAGCATCCATGTCTCTGCTGCGGTCATCGTGAACGAGCGTGGCCAGCTGCTGCTCGTGCGCAAGGCCGGCACGACGGCGTTCATGCAGCCGGGCGGCAAGCCCGAACCGGGGGAGTCACCGAGCCAGACGCTGAGCCGGGAGCTGCTCGAGGAGCTGGGCCTCTCGGTCGATGCCGAGGAGCTGCGTCCCCTCGGCTCGTACACCGCCGCCGCGGCGAACGAGCCGGGGTTCCTCGTGGTGGCAGACGTGTTCGAGACCGACATCGGCTCGCAGCAGCCGGTGATCGGGGCAGAGATCGAAGAGCTGCGGTGGATCACGCGGGCGGACGCCGAGCATCTCGAGGTCGCCCCGCTCGCGCGCGAGAACTTCCTGCCGCGCTGAGCCGCGCTACGCCCGGTCGGGTCAGGCGGCGGTCTGCGTGTGGATGTCGGTCTCGAAGCTCGTCGCGTTGAGGTCGAGGTAGATCCGCCGCTCCGTGATCGAGACGGTCATGGTATTCCGGCGAGCCAGTACGGCCGTGGCCGCGTCGACGAAGCCGGGGTCGAAGCTGTTCAGCAGGATCTCGTCGCCGCGGTGGATCCGCTTCCCGGCCCATGGCGCCGCGACCTTTCCCGGATCCCGGTGCGTGTAGACCCGGGTGCGCTCGGCCTGCATGCTTCCGGTGTGCAGCCGCGCGGCATCCGGAGCCCCCACCTCGATCCAGGCGACCAATGCGCCCGTCATGTCGCGCACGAGAACGGCCGGCTCGTCGGTCGCCGAGACGCCCTCGCTGAAGGCGATGCCCTCCTCGTACTCGAGGCAGTAGGCGAGCACCCGGGTGAGCATGAAGGCGTCGGTCTCGGACGGATGCTGCGCCACGCGCACCGACAGATCCTCATAGACGCCCCGATCGACGTCGGCCAGCTGGATGTCGAAGGTGTACATCGTCACGCCGATTGCCATAGCGTTCGAGCCTACGCGGTCCGCGCGCGGTTCCTTGCCCTCTGCTCGGTCGCCCACCACCGGCGGACGTTACGCCACCGGTGTTACAGTCGGCGGATGCCGGACTGGGCGATCGCCGTACTGTCGGCGCTCGCCGGCCTCCTGGTGCTGTGGTCGGCGCTGCTCCTGATCCTGTGGGTGCAGGCCCGTCGCGCCGGGCGCGACGTCGACTGGCGTCAGATCATGTGGCTCGTCGCCGATGTCGTGGTGCTGCTGCGCCGACTGGTCGCCGATCCCGAGGTTCCACGGGGCACGCGATGGTGGCTGGGTGGCCTGCTCGTGTACCTGCTGCTGCCGATCGACCTCGTGCCCGACTTCATCCCGGTGCTCGGTTATGCCGACGACGCCATCATCGTCGCGATCGCGCTGCGCTACACGATCCGCACGGCCGGGCGGCCGGCGATCGAGCGGCATTGGCCTGGCGCACCTGAGGGCCTCGAGAGCCTGCTCACGCTCGCGGGCGTGCGGTGAGCCACGAGACAGCGCCGCGCGGCTTGATCGCCCCGGCGCCCGCAGGTCGTGTCAGCTCTTCGGCCACTCGATCAGCAGCAGGCCCTGCTTCGTATCGGCCACCGTCACCTGCCCGTTCGCGAAGAAGTACGTCATGCCGTAGCCCTCGGCATCCGTCGCGATCGCCGTGTCGGCGCTCTCGGTGATGTAGACACCCTCAGGCGCCTCTTCGGGCACCCAGCCCTGGGCGATGAGTTCCTCCTGGGCGTCGGTGGCCTCGTCTTCCGAGAGCGCCGCCCAGCCGAACATCTGCCCGTGGTCACCGGCAGGACCCTCGAAGTCGGCCCACATGCACTGGAGGCCGTCCTCGATCTCGGTGCTGCCGATGTAGAGGGGTGACGCCTGCGAGGTCCAGCCGAGGCTCTCGAAGTTCGCGACCACCGATTCGCCGATGATCGTCTCGCACGTCGGGTCTTCGGCGGCGGCGGGCTCAGGGTCGGGGGTCGCCGAGGGCTCGGGGGCGGCCGTCGTCGGCGTCGCCGCGTTGCCCGTCTCTTCTGGGGCGGCCTCAGGGGTGCCGGCGCACGCCGACAGGAGAACCGTGAACAGGACGAGGGCGGCAGCGGCGCCGAGGATGCGAGGGGCGGGCATCGGGAGTCTCCGTGGGGGATGGGAGGCGGTCGGGGGGAGGTGGGTGGAGCGGAGCGAAGGTCAGGAGGAGTGGAGCAGGTCGAGATACGCGTCGTGGAGCACGCGGTTCGTCGCCAGTGAGGAGCCCTCCGACAGCGAGTCGCGGCCGTCGAACGACGTGAATCTGCCGCCCGCCTCGGTCACGATGGGCGCGAGCGCGGCGATGTCGTACTCCTTGACGCCGAACTCGGCGACGAATTCGAGGCGCCCCTCGGCCAGCAGCATGTACGGCCAGGCGTCGCCGTAGCCGCGGTCGCGCCACACCGACGACGTCAGGCGCTCGAGGGCGTCGAGCTTGCCGGCATCCCGCCACTGCCCGATGCTCTGGAAGCTCACGCTGGAGTCGGCGATCGCGTCCACGGTCGACACGCGGAGGCGTCGCGTCTCACCCGAGGGTGTGTTGGTCCAGGCGCCGAGGCCCGTGGCGGCCCACCAGCGCCGGCCGATCGCAGGCTGGCTGGCCACGCCGACGCGGGGCACGCCATCGATCGCGAGGGCGATGAGGGTCGTCCACATCGGGATGCCCTTGAGGTAGTTCGCCGTACCGTCGATCGGGTCGATGATCCACTGCCGGTTCGAATCGCCCGTGACGCCGTACTCCTCGCCGAAGATGCCGTCGGCGGGACGCTCGGTCTCGAGCACCGCGCGCAGAGCGCGCTCCGTGGCAAGATCGGCCTCGGTCACGTGAGTGCTGTCGGCCTTCACCTGGATGTCGAGATCCGCCGCATCGAAGCGGGACATGGATGCCGCATCCGCCGCGTCGGCGAGGCGCAGAGCGAGTTCGAGATCGCCGTGAAGGTCTCCCTCGAACGGCGTGTCGAACGTCGCTGCGGGGAGAGGGGTGGTCACACGATCCAGGATAGCGGCGGCGCTCCCGTCTCGATTTCACGAGACGCGATCGTGATGCTAATGTTGGTCCTCGGTTCGCCTCGTTGTGAACTGCGCACCTCTAGCTCAATCGGCAGAGCAACTGACTCTTAATCAGTGGGTTCTGGGTTCAAGTCCCAGGGGGTGCACCGATGAGAAACCCCCGGTCAGCGCTGGCAAGTGCGGCCGGGGGTTTCGTCGTAGGCGGTGACTCGCATGCCCCTCACCAGCTCATCGCCAACTGAGCCCGGAGATTCAGGGCGTCACGCGGTTGTGACGCCCCCTATCCACGGCGGTTAGTGGCGACTGGCGGGTCGCGCTCCACGCGAGCCATTTCGAGTCGGGCTCAGTCAGGTGGTGGAGGGTGGACGAAAACGTCCACGGTGTCCTTGCGGAGGTGGAGGCTGATGACGCTGCGGTCCGCGAGCCAATCACCGAAGCCGTCGGCCGCCTCCGCCACCACCCTCATATGGACGGCGAGCTCGATCCCGGGAGGTAGGCACTGAAACTCGAATCGACCGCCGCCACGGTCCCAGGCGATGAGGCAGATGTCGCCCACGCCGTTCTCGACGGACCAGACCTCTATGTCGCGGTAACGCTCGAAGTGGTGCAGTGTGGACATGTCCGGGTCGCCTACGTTGGCAGTCAGCGCTTGGACATCACTGCTCTCCGGGCCGGCCGCGGTCGCTTGCAGCGACGCCTCCGGGTGCGGTGAGAGGAGCCAGACAGCGGCGTAGATGAGGATCGCGACGACCACGATCGACCCGACCATGAACGATGCGCGGCTTCGCGTGAGCGTCGCACGCTGCCTCAGCGACCGCCCGGAGCCCATGTCCGAGGTCGCCGGGATCATCGGCTCCGCCCTCTGCGCCGTTGGGCTGACCGCGGTGTCTTCGAGGGCGGGAGCGGACGTCGGTGCAGCATCAGCCGTGCGGTGGTCGACAGAAGCGGTGGCGCCGACGGGGGGCCCCGCGGCGACATTGGCCGCTTCGAGTTCGATCAACCTCGCCACGGCGAAAGCGTCGGCCTCGATGTCGGCTTCAGGACCATACGCCCGTGCGCGCAGGTCGTTCAGCTCGCGCTCGACGCCATCAGCTGCAATGTCAGCATCCGGTCCGTATCCGCGTTGCCGCGAGCGCTCGAACTGATCCGATTCCTCGCGCCCGGCCGACCCCCGAGGGGCGTCCATGCTCTCATTATCCGCGTGACCGTGGCACGACGATAGGGACCGAGAGAGCCAAGGCCGAATCGAGATCGCTGCCACCCGACAGCGCCGGCGCCGGCCTCAGGCGGCGTCGCCGACGAGCACGGCTGCGGCCTCGTCGGCGGCATCCGCTTCGCGCTCGTCGATGCGGGCGAGTGCGCGGCGGCCGAAGAGGATCGTCGCGGTGGCGATGACGACGGATGCCGCGGCGAACACGTACGGCACGGTCGGTCCGTAGAGGTGCCACAGTAGAGCGGCGATCGGAGGAGCGGCCGCGCCGCCCAGGAACCGCACCGCGGAATACGACGACGACGCCACCGAGCGGGAGAGGTCGGTGGCTTCCATGACGGATTCGGTCAGCACGGTGTTCATGACGCCGAGCAGCAGTCCGCCGACGATGATGCAGACGACGAGTGCGGTGGCATCCTCGACGACGATGCCCGCGGCGACGAGGTCGATGGCGAGCAGCGGGAGGGTGATCAGCATGACGGTCGTGCGCGCCAGGTAGCGCATCATCAGCGGCGCCACCCATACGCTCGTGATGGCGAGGGCGACCCCCCAGCCGAAGAATGTGAAGCCGATGCCCATCGCGCCGAATCCGAGCGGGAACGGCGAGAACGCCAGCAGCACGAAGAAGCCGATGTTGTAGAACAGCGCGGTGACGGCCAGCACGGCGAGCGACGGGATCCGAAGCGCCTTGAGAGGCGCTGACAGTGGTACGGGCGCGGGCTTCTCGCTCGGCCCGCGCAGGAGCACGAGCACCGCGAGGAACGCGATCGCCATGAGCACGACGACGCCGAAGAACGGGCCCCGCCAGCTCACCCCGCCGAGAAGCCCGCCGAGAAGGGGACCGATCGCGATGCCCAGGCCGAGAGCCGCCTCGTACAGGACGATGGCGGCGCCGCTCCCACCGGATGCCGCGCCGACGATGGTCGCCAGCGCCGTCGAGATGAACAGCGCATTGCCGAGGCCCCACCCGGCGCGGAAGCCGATGATCGCGTCGACGCTGCCGCTGAGCGCGCACAGCAGCGCGAACACGACAATGAGAGCAAGTCCGATGAGCAGGGTCGCCTTCGCGCCGATGCGGCTCGAGATCCAGCTGGTGACGAGCATCGCGAGGCCGGTGACGAGCAGATAGCTCGTGAACAGCAGTTCGGTCTGCACCGGGCTCGCCTGCAGCGACTCGGCGATCGCCGGGAGGATCGGGTCGACGAGACCGATGCCCATGAAAGCGACGACGCAGGCGAACGCGACCGCCCACACCTGCGCCGGCTGGCGCCATACCGAGGCCGTGCTGTGGCCGTGCGCGCTCATCGTGTGGCCTCGGCTGTCGCGGTGGCGTCGCTGCGGGTGCGATCGAGCTTGCGGGTGAGGACGGCAGCCGTCGTGCGCAGTGCTTCCCATTCCTCGGGCTCGAGGTCGTGGAAGTGCGGCGCGAGGGCGGCGGTCAGCTGCAGCATCCAGGTCTGGAGTGCCTCGAGGCCCAGTGGGGTCACCTCGACGACCGTCGCACGTGAGTCCCCGGCATCCGTCGTCTTGGCCACCAGGCCGTGGTCGGCCATCTGGCCGACCAGACGCGTCATGCCCGGCTGCGTGACGCGGCTGAGGCGGGCGAGTTCACCGATCCGCAGTGACCCGTTCTCGCGCAGGATCGTGAGCGTGCGCCACTGTGCGGCGGGGGCGTCGTTGGCGGTCTCGAGCGCCGCGAGCCGGGTGAGTGCGTGCGCGGCGACGATGAGAGTCTCGATGTCTCGGTCGTGGGTCATTCGATAAGCATACCGCTGGTATATATCGCAGGTATGCAATCGCGCATCGTCCCGATTGGGTAACGACACTGTGAGGGCCGGCTTCTCGACTTGCGTGGAGGTCGATGGTTCCTTAGATTGCAAGAACCTGAATCGGATCTCATGTTTGAGACGAAGCGCCGATTTGGGGCACCAGATCCTTCCAATGGGGAAAGGCACGCACATGCGGGTTACGAAGAAGTTGCTCCTGGGCTCCGTGGTCGTCACGGCAGCGCTGGCCCTGGCGGCATGCGCGCCGTCGGCCGAGCCGAGCAGTGAGGCCACCGACGGCGGCGGGCCCGAAGAGGTGACCGTCGGCATCGTCACGAGCGAGTCCGGTCCGCTCGCCGGCTACGGCAAGCAGTACCTCGATGGCTTCGAGGCCGGGCTCGACTACGCCACCGACGGCACAGGCGAGATCGACGGCACGACCATCACCATCGAGAACCGGGACGACGCGGGCGACCCCGACAAGGCGGTCACTGCTGTCAAGGAGCTCATCGGCGAAGGCGTGAACATCATCGCCGGAACGGCATCGTCGGGCGTCGCGCTCGCCGTCGCCGAGCAGGCCGAACAGAACAAGGTGCTCTACATCTCGGGTCCGGCGGCCGCCGACGCCGTCACCGGCATCAACGACTACACGTTCCGCTCCGGGCGCCAGAGCGCGCAGGACGTCGCCACCGCGGGAACCTTCCTCGAGGACATCGAGGGCAAGACCGTGACGGTGTTCGCGCAGGACAACGCCTTCGGCCAGGGCAACGTCGCGGCAGTCGACGCCATCCTCGGCGGCCAGGGCGCCACCGTCAACTCCGTGCTCGTCGCCGAAGACGCCACCGAGTTCACGCCGTTCGCGCAGCAGGTGCTCGCCGGCAGCCCCGACCTCGTCTTCGTGGCGTGGGCCGGCGCCACCTCGGGTGCGATGTGGCAGGCGATGAGCCAGCAGGGCGTGCTCGACGAGATTCCGGTCGTCACCGGGCTCGGCGACTCCGCGACGTTCGGCGCCTACGGCGAGGCATCCGAGAAGATCAACTTCCTCAACCACTACTTCCCGGGCGCGCCCGACAACGACGTGAACACCGCGATGGTCGAGGCGATCGAGGAGACCGGCGGCACCCCTGACCTGTTCAGCCCCGACGGGTTCAACGCGGCCATCATGATCGTCCAGGCCGTCAAGGCGGGCCAAGGCGACGTCGACGCCATGGTCTCGGCGCTCGAAGGCTTCGAGTTCGAGGGGCCGAAGGGCGCCATGACGGTCCGCGCGAGCGACCACGCCCTCATCCAGGAGATGTACCAGACGAAGCTCGTCGCGCAGGACGGCACGTTCGTGCCCGAGCTCGTCGACACGGTTGCGGCGGACGACGTCGCGCCGGCCGAAGTCGAGTAGCACCGGCCGTCCCGCGCAGCGACGGGTGATCGAGCGCAGCGAGACGACACGGCGCGCGACAGCGCGTTCCGTCCGCTCGCTGCGCTCGGCACCCGACCATCAGGCACTACGAGAGGCACTCAGCCCATGAGCACGTCCGTCCCGTCCGCGCCCGCCGCGGATGCCGCCCGCCGCGGCTCGCCGCTGCGCATCGAGGGTCTCGGCCTGCAGATCGGCGGCGCGACGATCCTCAAAGAGGTCGAACTCGACATCGCCGCCGGATCACTGGTGGGCGTCATCGGCCCGAACGGCGCCG
>NZ_MWLP01000037.1:0-78360 GCF_010634885.1 Microbacterium sp. B35-04
GGGCGAGGGCGAGAAGTCGCGCTTCCAGGCCGGCCGGGCCGACTCCTCGTTCGTGAGGCTGCGCCCGGAGCGCGTGCTCGAGGTGCGATACGACCAGCTGGAGGGCTGGCGGTTCCGGCACACGGTGCAGTTCGAGCGCTGGCGCCCCGATCGCGACCCGTCATCCTGCACATACGAGCAGCTCGAGGTCGTCGCTGCCTACGACCTCGCGGACGTCCTGGTCTGAACTCAGCCCCCACGCGCCCTCTCGCAGCCCACCCGCGCCTCGGCAGCGGGCGCCGGTGCTGCGCGGCGGGACCCCCTGTTCGGTCGATCAACGCGGGTGTACCGTGCGGCCAGAGTCACCGCTGACGGAGGCTTCCATGGCCGAGTCCCACCACCGGGCACCGCGACGCCGGGCCGGAGTGCGGCGCGCTCTCGCCGGCGCGGCGCTCGGCGCGCTGCTGATCGCGACGGGTTGCGCCGTGGCTCCCTCGCGCTCGCTCACGGAGGTCATGGGTGAGGAGCTGGCGTCGGTGTTCGACGTCGTCTACGGCGAGGAGACGGTGCGCGCCGTTATCATCCAGCAGCACGGCGAGCCCGTGTACGAGTGGTACGTCGACTCCGCTCCCGACGACACGTGGGACGTGCGCGGCGTCACCAGGATCGTGACATCGACCCTCGTCGGCATCGCGATCGATCGCGGCCTCATCCGCGGGGTCGACGCGACGCTCGGCGAGCTGCTCCCCGCGTATGCCGGGATTCTCACGCCCGAGACGGCTGCCATCCCGCTGAAGTCGGTGCTCACGCACACCGCGGGTCTTCCGCTCAGAGTCGGCGCGTCCGCCGCGGCCGCGCCGGACTGGATCGCCGCGATCCTCGCCGAGCGAACGGCCCGCGACCCCGTGGGCGGCCGGGTGCTGCCGTCGGACGCGGGCGCCCACATCCTCTCCGCGGTGATCACCCAGGCGACCGGGATGTCGCTGCTGCAGTTCGCGCAGCAGGCGCTCTTCGATCCGCTGGGCATCGACACCGATCCGCTGTGGGAACAGCGCCTGGCGTCCGTGGCCGATCTCCCGGCGCTGGTTCCCTCGTACGACGACGCCGAGATCGCGTGGCCGGCCGACCCCCAAGGCGTCACCCTGGGCTGGTCGCATCTGCGACTACGCCCCTCGGATCTGCTCCGGATCGGTGAGCTGTACCTCGACGAAGGCGCCTGGGATGACACGCAGGTGGTGTCGCCGACCTGGGCCGTCGAGGCCACCTCCGCCCTGGTCGCCACGAGAGACATCGGCACGACGAGCTACGGCTATCAGTGGTGGGTCGACCGGCCACGCGAGGTCTACTACGCGCAGGGCGACGGCGGCACGGCACTCGTCGTCGATCGGTCGAGGGATGCCGTGGCCGTCGTCGTATCGGAAGTCACCGCCGACGACCCCCGCGGCACGATGGGGCTCACACCGGCGACGGCGGCCGGTCTCGCGATCGCGCTGATCCGGAACCTGCCCGACCCCTCGGAGTGATCGAACCTGGGTCACCCCTCGTCCTTCGGCCAGTTCTCGGGGTTGATGCGACTCGGCTGCACGCGCGGCGGCTCTCCGGGCATCTTCGGGAAGTCCGGCGGGAAGGGCAGCTCACCGAGGCCGTCGTCGAGGTCGCGCTGCCACCACTCGAGCAGCGTGTCGATGCGCCCGGGCTTCGCGAGCAGGTCGGCCCACGGGTCGCCGATCTCGGCGAGCCGCTTCGGCACGGTCCGCACCGTGAACATGGCGGGATCGACACCCGCCTCGAGCTCGTCCCAGGTGAGCGGTGTGGAGACGGTCGCCGTCGGCAGAGCCCGCGGGCTGTAGGCGCCTGCCATCGTGCGATCCCGATTCGCCTGGTTGAAATCGATGAAGATGCGCTCGCCGCGCTCTTCCTTCCACCAGTTCATCGTGACCTTGTCGGGCAGGCGCCGCTCGAGCTCGCGCCCGGCCGCGATGACCGCGTGGCGCACATCGAGGAACTCCCACTCCGGCTCAATGGGGCAGAACACGTGGATGCCGCGGTTGCCGCTCGTCTTGACGAACGCCGTCAGACCCGCCTCGGCGAGCACGTCGCGCAACGCGGGGGCGACGGCTGCGGCATCCGCGAAATCGGTTCCCGGCTGCGGATCGAGGTCGATGCGCAGCTCGACGGGGTTGTCGGTGTTCGCCGTCAGCGACGCCCAGGGGTGGAAGACGATGGTGTTCATCTGCACGGCCCACACCGCCGCGGCGATCTCGGTGAGGATGATCTGCGGATGCCGTCGCCCGCTGTTGTACGTGACGGTCTGGGCTTCGACGAACGCCGGCGCCCCCTTCGGCGGGTTCTTGGAGTAGAACCGCTCGCCGCCCACGCCGTCGGGGAAGCGCTCGAGCGACACCGGCCGGTCGCCGTTGGCGGCGAGGAAGGGCCCCTCCACCGCGATGAGGTACTCGGCGAGTTCTTGTTTCGTGATTCCCAGTTCGGGCCAGATCTCGCGGCGGGGATTCGAGATCCCGACCTCGCGATCGCCGTCCGGACCGGGCACGGTGAGGGTGATGCGCTCCGACGCCATGGTCCGACGCTAGCGGGCAGCCCCGACAGAGGCCACCCGCCCGCGGTGCGCGAGATTCAGGAGACGCGCCGCCGCGGCATCCGTGCTCCCCGGTGGCGCCGGCGTGTCTCCTGAACTTTCGACGGACCCGGCGATCGCCCTCACCGTTCGACGGGGAACACCATGTGCGTCACCCGCGTGCTCGGGATGATCGTGGTCGGATCGCCCAGCCGCACCGCTGCCGGGTCGACGTCGGCGAAGTAGCGGTGGCCGCTGCCGAGCACCACCGGCACCAGGTCCACTGCAACCTCGTCGACGAGCCCGGCGGCGAGCGCCTGACCCGTGACCGTGCCGGCGGCGAGCGCGACCGTCCGATCCCCGGCGATCTCCTGCGCACGCGCGACGGCGGCCTCGATGCCTTCGGTCACGAAGTGGGCGTTGCCGGTGTGGGCATGTGCCCACGCCGTCGGTGCGTCGTGCGTCAGCACGACGAAGGGCACACCCAGCGGGTGCTCGCCCTTCCAGCCGTCGGTGATGTCGAACAGCAGCCGTCCGACGACGAGACAGCCGATCTCGCCGACTCACTCACGCCAGTAGTCGGCGCTCGCGGGCGTCAGGTGGAACGACGCGGGCTCGCTCGCGGTGACGACCTCGACGTCGCCGGCCTCGTACCAGTCGAACAGCCGTCCCGGGTCGTTGTTCTCGTGGGCGACGAAACCGTCGAGTGACATGGATGCTGAGGCCACGACCTTGCCCATGGCTCAGCTCTCCCCGGAGAGCATCTTCTCGAGCTTGTCGTAGCCCTCGCGCATGCCGCGCTCCATGCCCTCGGACTGCATGTTCTCGAGCACCTCGATGCTCGAGAACACGCTGCGGTCGGCGATCCGCGAGCGGCCGCCCTCGAGCGTCTCGAAGCGGATGACGTCGATGCTGACCTCATCGGGCCAGCCTTCGTACTCGAACGTCTGGATGATCAGTTCGTTCTCGCGCACGGTGTGGAACACCCCGCGGAACGCGTACTCGCCGTTGGCGTCGCGCTGGACGAAGCGGTAGCCACCGCCGGTCCGGAAGTCCCAGTGCGTGATCTCGGTGCGCTCCTCGCCGGGGCCGATCCACTGCCCGAACAGCTCGGGGTCGGCGTGAGCGCGGAACAGCGCCTCGACGGGCGCGTCGAATTCGCGCGTGATGTCGGCGTACGACGTACCCGGAACGGCTTCGATGATGAGGGGGTTGCTCATGATTCCTTCTCCTTCGTGTCGGTCGTGCGAGGGGTCCTCAAGGCTGTTGAGCGGTGGCGGCGGGCGAGACCCCCGGCGTGCCCGCAGCCGCGGTGGAGGTCGAGGTCGCGAGCAGCGTGTCCAGTCGGCGGTACGCGCGCTCGGCATCCAGTCGATAGCGGTCGATCCAGGCGGTGAGCTGCTCCAGCGCTGCGGCGTCGAGATGGACCGGCCGACGCTGCGCGTCTCGAGACCGGGTGACGAGGCCGGCGTCTTCGAGCACCTTGATGTGGCGCGACACGGCCTGCATCGTGATCTCGAAGGGCTCGGCGAGCTCACCCACTGCCGCCGGGCCGCGGCTCAGGCGTGCGATGATCGCGCGGCGCACCGGGTCGCCCAGCGCGACGAACGCCCGGTCCAGCTCCTGATCGTTCATACTCAACAGCATCCTTTATCAACATCTATGTTGAATAGAGTACGCGCACGTCGGCGAATGTCAACACTCGATCACTGCGGAGCCCCGGTCGTTGAGCGAGCGAGGAACGAGCGAGACGAAACGCCCGCACCCGGCGCGCGACCTCACCCCCGGTCGTTGAGCGAGCGAGGAACGAGCGAGACGAAACGCCCGCACCCGGCGCGACCTGGTGACGCGTTCAGCCTGTGAGCGACAGCACCGGGCCGAGGTCGTCGCGCGTGAGGCGGATCCACGGGCCCGCGGGATCCACCACGACGCCGGTGATCCCCTCGTCGCTGGTCAGCGCGCGCGACAGCTGGGCGGCGGTGATCGGCGCCGCGTTGTCGCCGCGGCCCATGACGGCGACCTCGAGCGGGTGCGAGTAGATCTCGAGGTAGCGTGCACCGCTTCCGTCGCGGCCCTCGGCGAGACCCGGCGCCCCATTGTCCGCGGTGCCGACGGCGACCCAGAGTGGCACGCGGGTGAGCGCCTCGGCGACCTTGGCACCGATGTCGGGCGTGCGCTCGGCGGCGAGCAGCGTCTTGACGGTGAGCTGCTGGTCGGCTTTCTCGACGGCGCGCTCCAGAAGCTCCTTGGGCAGGACGGCGCGCGACGGCGCCGACGCCGGGTCGATGATGATCCCGTCGTACGAACTTCCCAGCACGTGCCGCAGCACGGTGAGCACCGGCTGGCCCATCGCGGACGTGTCGGCGTCGCCGTCGGCCTTGAGGCTCGCCTGCAGCGCCGCTCCGCTCGAGAACACGAGCGCGAACGTGCGGTCGCCCGCGTTGGCGACGGCGAGCGGCAGACCCTTGCCCTCGGCGAGCAGGGTGCGGGCGTCGCCCTTCACGCGCAGGAAGACGTGGCCCTGCATCAGCTGTCGCGCGACGTCCAGCAGCGCCTGCGATTGCGGCGCGTCGCCGACGCGGCCGAGCGCCGCCCGCAGCAGAGCGTTGTCGCGCAGCCCGGGCACCGTTTCGGTCTGCTCGGGCGCCGTGCGCATCCACTCGCGCGTTCCCATCCGCGGTCGAGGCCCCGGCGGCATCGGCTCGTCGCCCTGCGCCGCGCCCTCGGCCCCCGCAGCCGGCGCGGGTGACACACCGAGCCCCCCGAACGACGAGACCGAGATCGACACGCCGGCCGCGGCATCCGCGTCGGAATCCCCCGCAGGAGTGCCGGCATCGGCGTCGACCACACCCTCACCCTCGGCCGCACCCGCGGGCGCCGCCTCGCTCGCTGCCGGAGCCGCGGGGGCGGGGTCGGCGTCCGGCGTCGGCGCCTCAGCCGGAGACGACTCGGGCGAGGGCGTCGACTGCTCGGCGGGCTTCTTCGGACGGCGCGAGAACAAGGCCATTGTGCGAGCCTAACCCGCCGCCCTGATCTGCCGATCCGGTCGCGTCAGCGCTCTCCCGTTCACAACTCAGGAGGGGTGCGTGTGGCCGGGCGGCGTGACCCCGGAATCCCGCGGTCGGGCGCTCCGCGACGACTCCGCCCGCCTGAGTTGCGAACAGAGCGAGGGCCGTCACCCCAGCGCCGCAACCCCCGCAGCGATCACGCCGATGCCGACGGCGAGAAGGGATGCCGCAAGCACGACGACTCCCGCCCACAGCAGTGCGATCGCCCGACCCGGCCGCTGCGGGTCGCGGCCCAGCACGGAGAGGAAGAACCCGCCCGGGATCAGGATCGCGCTCGCCAGCACGCCGACCGACGCCCATTGCCACGGGAGCGCCGCCCCCGCCGCCGAGGTCAGGAGCAGACTCACCAGTCCCAGCAGCACGAGCACCCCGGCGTGGGCGTGGCCGGCGCGGAAGAAGGTCTTCTGCAGATCGTTGAACGGCAGACCGTGCGACGCGATACGAAGTAGGAAGGTGCCGCCCGACATCACGCCGATGACGGTGAGGATCGTCGCACCGGCGACGATCGTGAGGACCGGGTCCATGATGACCTCCATTGGATAGTTACGCTCTCCAGTATTGGATAGGTATACTATCCAGCACAAGACCCCGGAGGGCCGCCGTGAAGATCTCGGAACTGTCAGAGCTCAGCGGCGTCCCGGTCGCCACCGTGAAGTTCTACATCCGCGAAGGCATGCTGGCCCGCGGCGAGGCCCTCTCGGCCACGCGGGCCGAGTACGGCGAGGAGCACCTCAGCCGGCTGCGGTTGATCGCGGCGCTGGCCGATGTGCGTGGCCTGCCGCTGGCGCGCGTCCGTGAGGTGCTCGCCCTGATCGACGCTCCGCTCGACGATCCGATGGAGACCCTCGGGCGCGCCGTCGGCGCCCTCCCCCCTTACGTCGACGGCGGAAGAGACGACTACCCGCGCGCACGGGAGGCGATCGCCGAACTCGGTCTGACCTACGACGCTGACTTCACCGCGGTGGCTCAGCTCGACGAGGCACTGCGCGCGCTCGACGCGGCGGGGTTGGATGCCTCCCCCGCCGCACTCACCCGCTACGGCGCCGCGATGCGGCAGGTCGCGGCGGACGAGGTCGCCCCGATGGGCGCCATGTCACCCCCCGACGCTGTGGCGTACGCGGTGCTCGGGACAGCGATGTACGAGCCGGTCATGCTCGCGCTTCGCCGCCTGGCGCACCACCACCTGCTCGCGGAGCGAACCGCGCACGACCCGGTTCGTTGAGCGAGTGAAGCGCGTCGCGACGCGTCGAGCCACTCGTGTGCGCCAGGTGCGCGCGTTTCGTCTCGCTCGTTCCTCGCTCGCTCAACGACCGACCGAGGAGTACCGGTCGTTGAGCGAGCGAAGCGAGACGAAACGCCGGCAACTCACCCCGCTCCAGATCGACGGCTGCCCCGTCGGCGCGAGCCGCTGCGTCAGAGCTTCGAGATCGGCGCGATCTTGATCAGCAGCTTCTTCGGACCCGCCGCGTCGAACCGCACGTGCGCCACGCGCTTCGCGCCTTCGCCGGTGACGGCATCCACTCGTCCCTCACCGAAGTCGTCGTGACGGATGCGGTCGCCCGGCGCCAGCTCCATGTCGCCGTTGTCGCGCACCTTGGAGGGGATCTTGTTCGCGAAGCGCTCGAGGTTGCCGGCCGGCTCGCGACGCGCGAGCGGCACCAGGTCGTCGCCGTAGCGGCGCCCTCCCGAGCCGCCGAGTCCGGAGCCCGAGCCCGAGCCGCGCCGCGCGTTGAGCGCCCGCGACTGGGTGCCGCCGCGGGAATTGACGTCGCCGGGCGACTGCCGCCAGTGCAGCAGCTCGTTCGGGATCTCCTGCAGGAAGCGGCTCGGCATCGCCACCGTCACCTCGCCGAACTGCGCGCGCGTCATCGCCAGTGAGAGGTACAGGCGCTTGCGGGCACGCGTGATGCCGACGTAGAAGAGGCGCCGCTCCTCTTGCGGACCGCCCGGCTCGCCCGCCGAGATGCGGTGCGGGATGAGGTCCTCCTCGACGCCGGTGACGAACACCGCGTCGTACTCCAGGCCCTTCGCGGTGTGCAAGGTCATGAGCGAGACCGAACCCGAGGCGTCCTCGAGGTCGTCGGCGTCGGACACCAGCGCCACCTCGGTGAGGAAGTCGAGGAGGGTCCCCTCGGGGTTGTTGCGCGCGAACTCGCGGGCTACGGCCACCATCTCATCGAGGTTCTCGATGCGCGC
Source organism: Microbacterium sp. B35-04 (assembly GCF_010634885.1). NCBI lineage: Bacteria > Bacillati > Actinomycetota > Actinomycetes > Micrococcales > Microbacteriaceae > Microbacterium > Microbacterium sp. B35-04. Next base: position 7,819 of record NZ_MWLP01000037.1, read on the forward strand.
CTCGTCCTGCGCGTCCTTGCTGGCCCGCAGCGCGTCGTAGTAGCCGCTCTTGTTGAGCAGCAGCTGCAGACCGTCGGCGACCGCGGTCGGGGGCGCGAGCTCTCCCGAGGCGGGAAGCATGATCTCGGATGCCTCGGCCAGCACCGCGTCCAGATGCGCGATGGCCGCCTGGATCTTGGGCCCGACACCCAGCGCCGACGAGTTCGCCAGCGCGTCGCGGAACGTGATCTGCTGGTCCACCGCGTAGCGGGAGATCGTCTCGATCGTCACGTCGCCGATGCCGCGACGCGGCCGGTTGATGATGCGGCGCATCGCCATCTCGTCGGCGGGGTTCGCCACCGCCACGAGGTAGGCCAGGGCATCCTTGATCTCGGCGCGCTCGTAGAACTTCGTGCCGCCCATGATCTTGTAGGGCAGGGCGGAGCGGATGAAGATCTCTTCCAGCGCACGGGACTGCGAGTTGGTGCGGTAGAACACCGCCACCTGCGAGTAGTCGACGCCCGCCCGCCGCAGCGCCTCGATCTCGTCGGCGACGAACTGCGCCTCGTCGTGCTGCGAGTAGCCGGTGAAGCCGATGATCTTCTCGCCCTCGCCGACGTCGGTCCACAGGCGCTTGTCTTTGCGGTCGAAGTTGTGGCCGATGACGGCGTTCGCGGCCGACAGGATGTTCTGGGTCGACCGGTAGTTCTGCTCGAGCAGCACGACTTTGGCGCCCGGGTAGTCCTTCTCGAACTCGCTGATGTTGCGGATGTCGGCGCCGCGGAAGGCGTAGATCGACTGATCCGAGTCGCCGACGACGGTGAGCGATGCGCCGGCATCTTCACCGGTCCCTGCGCCCGTGGAAGGGGCCTCGAAGATCATCATACCGCCGGATCCGGCCAGGGGCGCGGCATCCGATCCGGGCGGACGCGTCAGCTCATGGATCAGCGCGTACTGCGCGTGGTTGGTGTCCTGGTACTCGTCGACGAGCACGTGACGGAAACGCCGGCGGTACACGTCCGCCACCTGCGGGAACGCGCGGAACAGGAACACCGTCTGGCCGATGAGGTCGTCGAAGTCGAAGGCGTTCGCCCGCTGCAGCTCGCGCTGGTACGCGCCGAACAGCTCGACGAAGACACGTTCGGCGGGATCGCTCATGTTGGCCGAGCGCGCGTAGGACTCGGCATCCGCCAGCTCGTTCTTGAGCTTCGAGATCTTCGACTGCGTGGCCGCGGGAGTGAGCCCGAACGCATCGGCCTCGTGCTCTTTGACGAGCCGCTTGATGAGCGCACGCGAGTCGCCCGAGTCGTAGATCGTGAACGACTTGGTGAACCCGAACTGCTCGGCCTCGCGGCGGAGGATGCGCACACATGCTGAGTGGAACGTCGAGATCCACATGCCGCGCGCCGAATCGCCCACCAGATGCTCGACGCGCTCGCGCATCTCGCCCGCGGCCTTGTTGGTGAAGGTGATCGCGAGGATCTGGCTCGGCCACGCCTCGCGGTTGCGCAGCAGCGACGCGATGCGGCGCGTGAGCACGCTGGTCTTTCCCGAGCCGGCGCCGGCGACGATCAGCAGCGCCTGTCCGCGGTACGTCACGGCCTCGCGCTGCTGCGGGTTCAAACCTTCGAGAAGGTCTTCGTCGGAACGCGCGCCCACGTGCGGCGCAGCGCCCAGCGGGTGGGCGGCGTCGAGGACGATCGGACGAACGGTACCCGCGCCCGGCGCGGTCGGAATGGCGTCGGTCATGTCCCACCAAGTCTAGGTCGCCGCGCCGACACCGGCCGGGCGCATGCCGCCCTCGCATCCGCGGACGCGGGCACGCCGACTCTCACGAAAGACGGGATGCTGCGGCCTCCAGCCGCCGCATCGCCTGCGGGACCTCGTCGAGGCGTTCCGCCGCCTCGTCCCGGGCCACCTCGGCGATCCTGTCGTACGCGTGCGACAGCTCCCCCGCGCGCCCGGCGAGGGCTGCCTCATGATCCACCCGCTGCGCGAGCACCATGGCGTCACGGTGTGCGCCGAGCGCATCGTGGATGTCGTCGCCGGCCTCCACAAGCGCCTCCATCTCCTTCGTGCGCAGCCCGGGAGCGGCTTCCGTGACGGACTCCGCCACATACCGCATGCGACGTGCGGCCTTGCGGAGGGCGTGGTAGCGCGCATCCGTGCCGTCGAGCCGGGAATCGGCCTTCTCCACGCGACGCGCCTGTCTCGCCACCGCCGCGGCCAGCACCTCCGCGGCCTCGCGATCGGGCTCGACGGGAATCGCCGCATCGACGAACTCACGCAGCAGCCGCGCGCGCTCCTCGGCGCGCGGCGAGCTCGCGAGCTCCACCAGCCGCTCATGAGCCACCGAGTAGGCCTCCTGCTCCCTGCCGACGAGCCGCCGTTGCACGTCCGCGTCGTCGATCCCCGCCCGCGCCAGCATCTCGGCCGCGACATCGGCGCGCACCTCGATGTCGCGCACGACGCCGAGTTCCCGCCCCCACTCCACGTAGGCCACGCGCACGCGCTCGGCCGCGCGGGCGTCCAGCGCGTCTCGGAAGCCTCGGAGCACGCTGCGCAGGCGCCTCACCCGCACGCGGTGCTGATGCACACCGTCCGGCTCGTCGGCGACCGCGGCCGGCAGAGTCGCCTCGACCTCGTCCGCGGCGCGGCGCACGATCTCGCCGAGCACCTCGCCGAGCGTCGGGCTCCCCTGCGGCCTTCGCACGTCCCGAGCTTAGAGATGCCGGCCACGTCACGCGATCCTCACCTTCTCCGGGAAGGCGAGCACGCCCCGAAGGCCGCGGTAGCGGCTCAGAGCAGGCGGCGCGCCGAGGCCCAGGCCGTCAGCTCGTAGCGCGACGACAGCTGCAGCTTCCGCAGTACCGCGGACACGTGCGACTCGACCGTCTTCATCGAGATGAACAGCTCGGCGGCGACCTCCTTGTAGGCATAGCCGCGGGCGATGAGCCGCATCACCTCCTGCTCGCGCGCCGACAGGCGATCGAGCTCGTCGCTGGTCGCCGCCGTCTCGCCGACCGCCGCGCCGAAGGCATCGAGCACGAAGCCGGCGAGACGCGGCGAGAACACCGCGTCCCCGCCCGCGACGGCGTGCACCGCCTGGCTCACCTCTGCACCCGACGAGCCCTTCGTGATGTAGCCCCTGGCACCGGCACGGATGACGCGCACGACGTCCTCCGCGGCGTCCGAGACGCTCAGCGCGAGGAATCGCGTCGTCGGCACCATCGGGCCGGCCGCACGGATCACCGCTTCCCCACCGGCCGCCTCGGGGCCGGTCGCGGCCGCCCCTTGCCCCGACGGCAGGTGCACGTCGAGCAGCACGACGTCGGGACGCGTGGCCTCGATGACGGCGACGGCGGCAGTCGCGTCGGCGGCCTCGCCGACGACGTCGATCGACGCGTCGAGGTCGGCGCGCAGTCCGGACCGGAAGATGGAGTGGTCGTCGACGATCACGACGCGAACCCGGTCATCAGCCACGGCGCACCTCCGATGCGGCGCTCGGCGCAGAGCCCGAAGCGGTGGGGTTCAGGCGGCCGGAACCGCCGGATGCGCCCGCGGAAGCAGACGTCGGGGCCGCCCCGAACCGCAGGTGCACCTCGGTGCCGCCGCTCGCACCCCGACGCACAGTGGCAGATCCTCCGGCGCGGCGCATGCGGCCGAGGATCGATTGACGGATGCCGAGCCTGTCGTCCGGCACATCCTGCAGGTCGAACCCGGGGCCGCGGTCGCGCACGTACACATCGACGGCGTTCGCGTTGCCCTCGATGTACACCGACACGTCGCCGCCCGCGTGGCGCGCGGCGTTCAGCATCGCCTCGCGGGAGGCCGCCGCCACCTCGCCGCTGGCTCGCTCGGCCGGAAGCCCGGCCGAGACGACGTCGATGCGCACCGGGTAGTCCAGTTCGAGAGCGGCAGCGTAGTCGCGGAGGTCGGTCGAGAGATCGCTGTCGGCGGCGGCATCGCCGTCGTAGAGCCACGCCCGCAGCTCCCGCTCCTGCGCGCGGGCGAGGCGCGCCACCTCGCTCGAGGCGCCTGCGCGATTCTGGATGAGTGCGAGCGTCTGCAGCACCGAGTCGTGCAGATGCGCGGCCATCTCGGCGCGCTGCTCCTCGCGGATGCGCCGCACGCGCTCCCCCGACAGCTCCCGCCATTTGTCGATCAGCATCGACGAGTACACGAGCACGATTCCGAAGATCGGCATCAGCGCATAGACGAAGCCCGCCACCCCGACCTGCTGCAGGGTCGTCAGCTGGGCGAGCAGCAGCACGAGCAGCACCACGGTCACGACGATGCGCACGACCGCCTCGTGCCGCGGCCCGCGCGCGGGATCGCGACGATCGACCAGCGTCGCCCAGGCGCCCGCCGCGACGGCGAGCGCAGTCGCGGCGAACACGCCGCCCGTCCACCCGGGCATCGACGTCTGCACCATGCCGTTCCCCGAGAACAGCGCGATGGCCGCCACCGTCGCCACCGTGGCGGCGATCGCCGCGCCGGCGAGGATCCACGCCACCGGCGCGCGCCGCGTCGGCACGCGCACCGGGGATCCGCCGAGCACGGCGCTGCGCGCGGGGTCGCGCGCGGGGTCGTGCGCCGGGTCGAACGCGGGGTCGTGCACCGGGTGATCCGCACCGCCCGGCGCAGCTGCCCCGCCCGCCGTCGCGGCGTCCGGCCCGGTGCCGGGCTCGACGTCGTCCCAGGGCATGAAGAGCCAGAGCCACGCGTACAGCAGCACGCCCGCACCCGAGACGAGCGTCAGCGCGACGAAGCTCGTGCGCACGATCCAGACGGGCCACCCCAGGTGGCGTGCGAGGCCGGCTGAGACGCCCGACACCACGCATTCCCGGGTCCGCCGCAGCGGTGGCCGCTCGAGTGCCACCGTCGGTCCGCCGCCCGCCGCGGCGCCGCCGGCAGCGACAGCCGCCTCCCCGGCCGCTGCTCCGCCTGCCGCGCCCGCGCTCGGCGGCGGGGTCGCGGGGACCGCAGCGGGCGCGTTCGAAGGCATGCCGCCATCCAATCACCGCCCTCCGCCCCCGACCACACCCCGGCGCCAGGATCAGGGAAGCGTCAGGGGATCACCCCATAGCGGGCGCCTGCCGGCGGCGGCCAGGGTGGAACCATGACCGACACCACCTCCGCTCCCCCCGCCGACCCGGGACCGCCGCCGCCCGCGCCATCCGAGGCGCCGCACGCATCGGACCGGTTCTTCGACTGGGTGCGGGGGCTGGGCATCGCCCGGGGCGACGCCTGGCTCGGCGGCGTGTGCGGCGGGCTCGCGGCACGCCTGCGGATCGACCCCATCATCGTGCGCGGCATCTTCGTCGTGGTCGCGCTGCTCGGCTTCCCCGCCCTTCTCGTCTACGCGATCGCCTGGGCGCTGCTGCCCGACACGGATGGCCGCATCCACCTGCGCGAACTCTTCCACGGCCGCTACGACCAGGCGATGACCGGCGTCTTCATCCTCGCGGCCGTCGGGTTCGTGCCGGTCGTGCCGTGGCTGCGTAACGTGCTGCTCTGGCCCGTGTGGGCGCTCACCGGCTTCGCGCCGTGGGCATGGGACGGCGGCGCCGCGGGCGTCTCGGCCCTCGATGTTCTCGGCTTCCTGCTGGGCGTCGCCCTCATCGGCGGACTCGTGTTCCTCATCGTCCGGTCGGCACGCGCCGACCGGTCCCCGTGGGCGGCGGCGCAGACGGCTTCCGTGCCGCCCGTCCCCCCGGTCGCGCCCCATTCGGGTGACGGCGCGACCTCTCCCTTCGCGGCGACTGCTGCAGGGGTCACGGACCCGGCCGGTCGGGCGCCGGCCGGGTCCGTAACGGGAGATGCGGCGACGGATGCCGCGACCCTCGCGGCGGCAACGCTCGCTGCCGACCCCACCAGCGTGGCCGGCGCACCGGCCAACGACGCGCAGGTCGCCGACTGGCGCGCGCGACAGGAGGCATGGCGTGCGCAGAACCAGGAGTGGCAGCGCAGCCAGCAGGACGCGGGCCGTGCGGCGCGCGAGCAGGCGCGCCGCGAACGCGAAGCCGCCGGCACCGCCTTCGCCCGCGAAGCCGAGGAGCGCCGTCAGATCCGTCACTCCACACGGCCGCGCACGAGCTTCGTGTTCGTCCTGACCGCGCTGGGCGCCGCGGTCGTGGCGGGTGCCCTCGCGGTGCTCGCCACCGCGTCCACGTCGTTCGCCGGAGCCATCGGCGTGTTCACCGCCGCTCTGGTCACGGCTCTCGCCATGGTCGTCGCCGGCTTCGCGCGCCGTCGCAGCGGCTTCCTCACCGCCGTCACGATCGTGCTCCTGGTGATCGGAGGATCGGTGGCTGCGGCATCCGGTCCCGACCGCTTCGCCGTGGGCAATGTCAACCTCGGCACTGCCACCTACGAGCAGGCGCTCGTCCAGCCGTTCGGCAGCACGTTCATCTCGGTCGGCCCGCTGTCGGACTCGGAAGACGTCCGTGCCGGCGGCGTCGTTCTCACCAAGGGCATCGGAGGCACCGACATCGAGGTCTTTCCCGGCACCGTGCTCGAACTCGACGCGACTCTCGGCGACGGATCCGTGGTCTTCGAACGACTGCCCGGATCCGGCGGCGGCGATGTCGAGTCGGGCACGGTGAAGCCCGGTGGCGACGGCACCGTCGACTGGCGCATCAGCAACGACGATCCCTCCACCGATGCCGTCACGACGCAGCACATCACCCTCGACCAGCGCACCGGCTCGGTCCGCGTCACGATCTACGAGAAATGAGCCTCGCCATGAGCACTTCTGAGATTCCGGATGCCGCCCCCGGCGCCGAGGCCCGCACCCAGCCCGCCCACACCGACCCCGCGGACACAGCGGCCACCGCCGTCCTCCCGCCGCCCTACGTCGACACCCGGCCACCCGCCTGGGAGGCGCCGGTCGCGACGGCTCCGACCGCGGCGGCCCCGACCGCGGCATCCGTGGACCTCACCGGCCCGCGCATCCGCTGGGCGGGGATCGTGTGGGGGCTCGTCCTCGCCGCGATCGCCGCCGCCGCGCTGTGGATCCTCCTCGACCCGGCACGACAGGCCGTGCTCACGTCGTGGCTGGTGGGCCTGAACCCGGCGACGGCGATCGCCATCGCCGTGCTCCTCCTGGGCATGTTCGCGCTCATCACCGGCATCGTCGGCATCGCCCGCCGCGCCCAGCGCGGCCTCGAGCGCCGGCGCGCGGCATCCGCTCCCGCCCGAACCTGACCTCCCGAACAGGTCAACCGCGCTTCCACAGGAGGTTGAAACGAACCAACCTCCTGTGGAAGGCCGGTTGACCTGTTGAACGGAGCGACAACAGCCCGGCACCCCCGCCTCACAGCGGGTTCGCGGCATCCGATCGAGAGAATCGACCCGTGCGCACCCTCCTCAACATCATCTGGCTCGTGCTGTCGGGCTTCTGGATGTTCCTCGGCTACCTGCTGGCGGGGGTGCTGCTGTGCATCCTGATCTTCACGATCCCGTGGGGCATCGCCTCGTTCCGCATCGGCCTCTACGCACTGTGGCCGTTCGGCCGCACCATCGTCGACAAGCCGGGCGCCGGCGTCGGATCGTTCCTCGGCAACGTGGTGTGGGTGATCCTCGCCGGCTGGTGGCTCGCGATCGGCCACATCGTGACGGGCGTCGCGCTGTGCATCACGATCATCGGCATCCCGCTGGGCATCGCGAGCTTCAAGCTCGTGCCGATCTCGCTCATGCCGCTCGGCAAGAACATCGTCCCCGCCGATCTGGTCCGCGCCGCCTGAGCGGCGGGTCTACTCCCCCGGCAGCCAGGCCTCGATCGCCTCGACGACCTCGGGAGCATCGGGCTTGGTCTGCGGCGCGAACCGCTTGACCTCGCCCGAGGGGCTCACCAGGAACTTCTCGAAGTTCCACGTGATGCGGCCCTTCTTGCCGTCGACGTCGGGCGTTCCGGTCAGCTCCTGGTAGAGCGGGTGAGCGTGGCGACCGTTGACCCGCACCTTCTCGGCCATCGGGAAGGTGACGCCCCACGTGGTCGAGCAGTACTCCGCGACCGCTTCTTCGGTCGAGAGCTCCTGCAGGAACTGATTGCTCGGAAAGCCGATCACCGTGAAGCCGCGGTCGGCATACGCCTTCTGCAGCGCCTCGAGCTGTTCGTACTGCGGCGACAGTCCGCATCGCGACGCGACGTTGACGACGAGGGCGAGCCGTCCGTCGGCGAGCTCGCCGAAGGTGGTGCTGTCTCCGTGGATCGTGGTGACGGGGATCTCTTCGAGGGTCATGCGTTTCCCTTCCTTGCCGTTCATCAGGCGACGGATGCCGCGCGTGCGTCGTAGCCGCGCATCGAGCTGCGCAGCGACCGGAGCGTTCCGATGACCGACTCGGCGTCGGCGGGCGTGACCTGCATGGCCTCCGCGACGCAGCGCTCGATATGGCCGAGTTCGCCGCGCACTGCCAGGGCGTGCGCGGTGGCGGTGATCCGCACCGAGCGGCGGTCGGTGGACCGGTGCTCGCGGTGCAGATAACCCATGCGCTCGAGCCGCCCGACGAGTCCCGAGACACTGCTTGCGTCGAGCGACAGCGCCTCGGCCAACTCGCCCGGCGATACCTCGTCACGCTCCCACACGACCGCGAGCAGCATGAGCTGCTGATAGGTCAGCCCCCACGGCTCGAGCAGGTCGCGGTAGAGCTGCAGGGTCGCCTGCATCGATGTGTACAGCGCGAAGCACACCGACGATTCGAGCGGGGTCCCGGTCGTCGTCATGGGCAAAGCTTTGCATACAAACTATTGGCATACAAGAGAAACGGATACCGCCGCCGCCGTCCGCGCCGATCGCGGAGAACCGCGCCGCACACGCGTTCGCGCCGTGCACCCGAGGGCACACGGCGCGAACGCGGTGGATCCGGCACCGCCGCGCAGCGGCAGCGCCGGGGTGGGATCACTCGGCGACGAGGCTGCTGCAGCCTTCGTCACCCTCGCCGACGCAGACCACGAGGGTCGCGGCGTCGACGAGCGCGTCGGGAACCTGGAAGCTCCACACGTAGCTGTACGACTTGCCGGGCGCCATGACGACGTCGACCGACTGCTGGGCCACGGCTTCGGCAGAGAACGAGTCGTCAGCCGTCGAGCGGAACACGGGAGCAACGTCGGCTCCGGTGAGATCCTCGTCGGTCACCCACTGGGCGACGTTGGCGGTGACCCACTGGGTACCGGCCTCAGCGTCGCCGAGGGCGCCGGCTGCGGTCTCGTCGGGCACGATTCCGCTCCACACCTCGAGCTGGGCACCGTCGGCGCCGACCCGCTCGCCGACCGCGGCCGGCTCGCTGACCGACGACTCCACGATCTCGGCGGCGGGCGCCGTCTCGGTGGGCTCAGACGCGGCGGTCGATGCGCAGCCCGCGAGAAGCAGGGCGGAGACGGCAGCGATGGACAGGAGTGATGTGCTTCTTGAGCGCATGCTGATTACCTCTTCGAATCGATTCGGGGGATGCTTCTAAAATACCCCTTCGACCCGTGTGGTCCGACCACTCCGCTCGACTCCCCTCCTTCAGGAAGAGGCTTTCGCCGCCGCCTTGCGGCGCCGCCATGGCAGCGCCAGCGCGGTGCCCACGACGAGCAGCACCGCGGCGAAGGCGGCCGCGGCCCAGGGCGTCGCATCCGGGATTTCGAGGTAGGTCGTGATGCCGAGGATGCGGGCGAGTCCCCACGGCAGGAGCCCCATCTCGTCGTTCCACAGCGTGAGCGCCGCCTCGAGCCCGACCAGCCCCACGACGATCGACGGCACCAGCAGACCCGCACCGACCGCGGCCAGCACGTACCCGGTGGCGCGGCGGGCGCGCACCTGCGCCGCCAGCGCCCACCCGGCCGCGACGAACACCCAGACGAACAGCGCGAAGGCGACCGCGATATAGGCGGTGCGCAGCACCGGATCGGTCCAGAACGCAAACCAGTAGCCGCCCGGTCCCGTGAACGACAGCGCGAACAGCGTGACGATGCACCGAAGTGTCACCACACCGCCGACCGCGGCGATGACCGGCCAGGGCGACCGGCGCCAGACGAACAGCCGCACGACGAGGGCGAACACGGCCCAGGTGCCGATCGTGACGGCCACATGGGTCCATGACAGGAACGACGTCTGCACCGCCCGTGTGGCGACCAGCAGCCCGGCCGGCACGATCAGCAGCAGCCAGCGGTCGAGCTCGAGCAGGCCGAGCGTCGACTCGCGCGCCCGCCACGGGCGGGTCGAGGCGATCCAGGTCGCGCGCGCGGCAGCGGCGCCCGGCCGGGCGACCAGTCGCGTGCGCGCGGCGAGCATGCCGATCACCACCCACGCGATCGCGAGCAGCAGCAGGCCGCGGGCGAGCCACGCCATCGTGAGGTCGCGCTCCGCGCGGTCCACGCCCAGCTGTGCGGCCGTGAGATTGAACGCGGGGTAGTCGAGGTCGCCTTCGTACCGCTCGAGGTGCGTGGCGGCGAGTGCCTCATACTCGGCGCGGTCGGCATCCCACTGGGCGTACGCGTCAGGCGAGAGGGTGTCGTGCCACTCCCCCTGGTGGAGGATCATCGCCCGATACGCCTGGAGCAGCCTCAGGGTGTCGAGCTCGTAGTCCAGGGTGTCCACGAAGGCGTCACGCATGTCGGGCGAGCGCCAGGTCGCGGCATCCGTCCCCGTCACGAGGTCGCGCATCCGCTCGACGTCCGCGACCGCCTGCGCACCCCCCGCGATCGCCGCGTCGACTCCGCCGGCACCTTCGGCACTGTCGCGCACGATCGCGTAGAGCACATCGAGAACGGCGGAGTCGCCGGTGAGGATGTCCCACTCGAAGATCCACATCATGGGCGGAGGCTCGAGCCCGATGGCGAACACCCGCTTGTCGGCGAACTGCTCGATGTACATCCCCTGCGCGATGGCGTCGCGCGAGAGGGCCATCGCCTCGGTGATCGCCTGCACCGTGGCGGGGTCGTCCGAGAACCACTCCCGCGCCCAGTCGGCTGTCACCTCGGCGACGTCGGTGTCGGGGTCCTGCGCGAGCGCGGCGGCGACCTGGGTGTTCAGCTCGTAGAGCTGCCAGAAGCCCGACTTGAGGTAGAGCGACATGGGTCCGGCACGCCAGGGACCGCCGTCCTGCGTCCACACCCAGACGCCCTCGACGCGGTCGTTCGCGGCGAGCAGCTGCTGCAGCGCCGCCTGGTACTGCGGGCCGAGGTCGTTGGGGAACGCGCCGAAGTTCTCGAACTCGCGGCGGCTCTGGAACTCCACGATGCGTCGCTGATCGCCCCCCTCGAGGGTGTGGTTCAGGGGCAGCCAGGTGTAGAAGTCGCCGAGGGTGTACTTCGTCGACACGATGAGCGCGGGCGAGTCGATGCCGTCGAGCACCGCCTCGTACGACGCGTCGTTCGTATGCATGTCGCCGACGGCGCCGACGCCGACGCTCCACGTGCGGAAGATGACCTCGCGATCGGATGCCTCGGCCTGCGCCGTGAACGCCCCGAGCATCGTCCGCACCGCGTCGACGGTGGTCACTTCGAGCGCGGAGTAGTAGTCCCAGCCGCCCACGTCGTAGACGGGCCCCGCCTCGCCGATGCGGATCAGCACGCCGTCGAGCGCGGGAACCGCCTCGTACAGCTCATCCAGGCCGGCGGCGTAGACGTCCCAGAACTCGGGGTTCTCGGTGTCGAGCGACCCGAACCGGTCGATCAAGTAGTCCTCGAGCGGTCCGGTGAGGGCGAGCATGTCGGTGCGCAGGAAGACCTTCACGCCGAGCTCGTCGGCGCGCTCCCAGAACGGCGCGAACGCCTCGCGGAGGGCGAGGGCCTTGTCGCGGTGGTCATCGCCGTCGGGGTAGACCGCGCCGTCCGGCGCACCGTCGAACGTGACGAACTCGACGAACCCGGGGAAGGCCACGGCGTTGATGCCGTTCGCGAGCGAGTGGCGCAGGAACCCGTCGAAGTCCTCATACGCCGCGGCGAGCGCGGTGTCGTCGATGTACGGCGCCTCGGGCTGCATGACGGCGGCGAACGCCTTGGACGCGTGTGAGTAGTCGTCGCCCGACTCCCATGCGGCCGGGTCGGGCGTGACGCCGACGGCTCCGAGGTCGCTCATCCGCAGCGACAGACGGGATGCCGCATGCGCGCCGATCAGGTCGGTGAGAGGCTGTGCGGCCCGCACCTGGCCGGCGAGGTCGTAGATCGCCCGCGTGGCGCCCGCCTCGGTGTCGGCCCGGATGCGCAGCGCCGTGGCGTCGCCGTCCAGCGTGTAGCCGTCAGCCCCGTCACCGGCGTCCGCGTCGAGCATCTCGACGGTGAGGGATGCCGTCCCCGCGCGTGCGGGTGCGTCCGCGACCGCGTCGAGCAGCTCGTCCATCGCGACCCCGACACGCTCAGTGTCAGGCACGGTGAGCGTCGCGATCTCGGGCGGGGCTGCGGCATCCGTCGCCTCTGCGACCGCGGGGGCAGCCGACTGCATCTGCGCAGCCGGCTCGGTGCGGATGCCGAGCGCATCCCCGACCACGAACGCGACGCCTGCACCCATGGCCAGCAGCACGATAGCCGTGACGGCAGCGAGGATGCCTCGCCGTCGCGCCGTCGTCATCCTCTGATCCTAGGTGTGCCTCGCCGCGCCCCTGACCGTCGCCCTGGGACGTTGTACACCTGTTGTGGGCCCTTTGCCTCAATGACCCGCTCCAGGCCGATCGTTGAGTGAGTGAAGCGAGGCGTTTCGTCGTCGGGCGCCCTTCGCTCAACGACCGCACGCCACCCCCGGTCGTTGAGCGAGCGAGGAGCGTGGTCGTCGAGCGATCTTGCGAGTCGAAACGCAGAGACGAAACGCCCCGGACCGACAGCCCACATCGGTCCGAGGCATCCGTCCCCGCCGTCCTAGCTGCTCTTGCGCATCGCGCGGATGCCGACCGCCAGGCCGACCACCGCGAGCACGATCGCCGCCACCCAGCCCCACAGCACGGTGATGTTCCCGAGGTCGCCGGCGAACAGCGCGCGCTCGGCCTGCACGACCCAGTTGATGGGGTTCACAGTGGAGATCGCGCGCATCCACGCCGGTGCCTCGTCGAGCGGCAGCAGCATGCCCGACAGGATCAGCAGCGGGAAGATCAGCGTCTGCTGCACGCCCCAGAAGAGCCACTCGCGGTCCTTGGTCTTGAGCGCCAGCGTGTAGGAGAGCGCGCCGAGCCCGATCCCGAACACCGCCAGCAGCGCGAGGCCGATCACCAGCCCCGGCACATTGATCGTGAAGCCGAACGGCCAGGCGATGAGCACGATGATGAGCGCCTGCACGATGATCGGCACGATCTCCTTGAGCGCCCGGCCGACCAGCAGCGACGACCGCGCGAGCGGCGCCACAAGAGTGCGCTCGTGCGAGCCCGTCATCATCTCGTACTGCAGGTTCGACCCGGTCGCGCCGGTGCCGAACAGCACGATCATCACGAGCACGCCGGGCACGAACCACTGCAGCGTCTCGCCGACCGGCTGGCCCGACGAGCCGACGAGCAGCGGCGCGAACAGCCCGAGGAACACCAGCGGCTGCACGAGGCTGAAGATCAACGTGAACGGGTCGCGCATCGCCGGCTTCAGCTCGCGCGTCAGCACGTTCCAGGTGTCGCGGGCCGGGTTCGCCCGCACCGCGGTGTCGGGCCGGGTCTGGATCTGGGCGGTCATCGGTTCGCTCCTGTCTTCTCGGCCGCCAGGTCGGCGGTTCCGGATGCCTCGGCCGAGGCATCCGTCTTGTCATCTGCTTCTTCGGGCTCGCTCTCTCCCTCGCCCGCCTCGCGCAAGGTGCGGCCGGTGAGCGCCAGGAACACGTCGTCCAGCGTCGGCGGAACGCCGGTCGCGGTGCGGACGGCGAGACCCGCGGCGTCGAGCGCGCGCACGGCCGCGGGGAGCAGCGCGTCTCCCTCGGGCGCTGTGACGGTCACGAAGGTCTGCGCCGCGCCGCCGGCGGCTGCCTCTCCCCCGGTCCGGCGGACCTCCCGGTCGGTCAGCCTCTGCACGACCGCGACGGCGGCTGCGGCATCCGTCTCGGTCGTGAAGCCGAACGTGAGCAGGTCACCCGCGAGCTCGGCCTTGAGTCGCGCCGCGGTGTCGTCGGCGATCACGCGGCCGCGGTCCATGACCATGACGCGCTCTGCGTAGCGGTCGGCCTCCTCGAGGTAGTGCGTGGTGAGGAAGACCGTCGTGCCGTGCTGGGCGCGCAGGTCGATGATGTGCTGCCACAGGTTGGCGCGGCTCTGCGGGTCGAGTCCGGTCGACGGCTCGTCGAGGAAGAGCAGCGGCGGCGCGTGCATGAGGCCCAGCGCGATGTCGAGCCGGCGCTTCTGCCCGCCCGAAAGCTGCTGCACCGCCCGCGTCGCGAACCCGGCGAGGTCCAGCGACTCGATGAGCTCGTCGGCCCGCGTGCGCGCCGCGGCCTTCGACATGCCGTAGAACGCGCCCTGGCTCAGCAGCTCGTCGCGGGCGCGCTGCGAGAAGCTGCCGCTCGTGAGCTGGCCGACGTACCCGATGCGGGCACGGACGTCGGCGGGCTGCTTCAGGATGTCGAAGCCGACGACCTTCGCCGTGCCCGCGGTGGGCGGAATCAGGGTGGTGAGCATGCGCAGGCTCGTCGACTTGCCGGCGCCGTTGGGTCCGAGGAACGCGACGAGCTCGCCGCGCGCCACCTCGAACGTGAGGTCGGTGACGGCCTCGACGGTCTTGCCTTTCACGGTGAAGCGCTTGGTGAGTCCCTGCGCTTGGATGATCGATTCGTTCGCCATGACCTCAGGTTAGGAACCAATGCGGACAGTTACGGTCCGCAATGTAGGGCAATCTGGAGTCATGTCCGATACGACGACGCGAGCGCTCTCGCTCCTGAACCTGCTGCAGACGCACCGTCACTGGCCCGGCTCCGAGCTGGCGGATCGCCTGGGTGTCACCGAGCGCACCGTCCGGCGCGACGTGGAGCGGCTGCGCGACCTCGGCTATCGCATCGAGTCGTCGCCGGGCGCCGCAGGCGGCTACCGCCTCGAGGCCGGCAGCGCGGTGCCCCCGCTGCTGCTCACCGACGAAGAGGCCGTGGCCATGGCGATCGGACTGCGGGTCGCGGCATCCCAGCGGCTCGTCAGTGGTCCCGAGACGACCATCACCGCGCTCGCGAAGCTCGAGCAGGTGCTCCCCGCTCCCCTGCGCCGCCGGGTCGCCGCGCTGGCCGAGGCGGTGCAGCCGGCCGGCCTCAACGCCGGTGCGGCCGTCTCGGGCGAGGTGCTCGGCGAACTCGCCCTGGCCACGCGCGACCACGAGCGGGTGCGGTTCACGTACACCGCGGCATCCGGCGAAGTCACTCATCGCCGTGTCGAGCCGCACGCGCTCGCACCCGCCGACCGGCATTGGTACCTGCTCTGCTGGGATCTCGAGAAAGCGGACTGGCGCACTTTCCGCGTCGACCGGCTCGCCGATGTCGAGCACACCCGGGTGCTGTTCGAGCCGAAGCCGCTCACGCCCGAGCAGATCGAGGAGTTCATCTTCGTTGCGCGGTCGTGGGTGCGCCAGGCGGTCGAGGCCGACGCGGTGATGGAGCTGCCCCTCGAGACGATGCGCGAATACTTCGGCCAGTGGGGTCAGGGCGCTTCGGATGAGGGCGATGGCCGGACCCGGTGGCCGGTCGGCGGCGGGGACTTCCGCGAGACGATGTACGGCCTGTCGTGGATCCCGGAGGGCGTCGAGTACACGACCGACCTCGCCTCGCCCGCCCGCGAGCAGCTGCGCGAGACGCTGGAGCGGATGCTGCGCGCCCTCGACGCGCCCGCGCCGCCGCTGCCGCCGCAGCGCGCGAAGGAGCGCGAGCGGCAGCTGCCCGCCTGAGTTCGCCGGTCGTCGGGCGAGGGGGCGCCAGCGACCGAGGCGCAACACCCGCGGCGTTCCGCAGAAGTCGAGGCGTTTCGTCTTCGTGCGCCAGAGCGCCCTCCGCTCAACGACCAGCGGCAGGCTGGGCCCCCGGTCGAAACGAAACGCCTCAACCCGGCAGGCGACTCGTGCCGCGGCATCCATCCCCGCATCTGAGTTCCTGCGAGTCGGGGCACAGGGGTCCCGAACGAGCTGGGCGGTCACGCGGACCTCGCGCGTCTCAATTCGTTGAGCAGGAGCCGGTTGGGCTCTCGCCATCGTCGTTGCGGGTCGACCCAGCCAGGTGGTCGCACTTGAGGCATGCCGTCGACCATGCGGATCTCCCACCCGCTGGTCTCGATGCCGTGATGGTGGTGCCAGCAGAGCAGGACGCCGTTGTCGACGGAGGTCGGCCCGCCCTTCGCCCAGTCGTTGACATGGTGCACCTCGCACCAGGCGGCGGGTACGGTGCAGCCCGGGATGACGCAGCCACCGTCGCGGGCGCCGATCGCCTTGCGCTGCCAGTGGTTGAACACGCGGTCTTCGACACGGAGCGCCTTGATCGCGCCGTTCGCTGCAAGAGTCACGCGGTGGATCGTTCCGTGGCAGCCGACGTGCCGGGCGAACGACGCCGGAACCGGCGCCGGCCCGGCGGCGCTCTCGACGAACGCGACACCGTTCGGCGCGGCCAGGTCTTCCTCGGTCGTCGTGACGATCAGGGTTGGAGCGGCACCGCCCAACGTGGGAGTCTCGGCCGCGCCGGCTGCAGCAGACAGGATGGACGCGAACGCATCGTGCCGCTTCTGGTCGATGGTGCGCGGATCCGGCACGCAGTCGTCCGGCGCGCCTTCAGCCTCAGCATCCACGAACCGCGGCCCACGGTCCTGCACGCGCGGGTTGAGGTGCGCGTCCAGGAGCCGGTCGAACTGCGCCGCGACGTCTTCCGTGACGTCGCCGTAGATCCGCCGCAGCCCACGTCGCGACCGTCGGCTGACGCGGATCCCCCGCATCCGCTCCGAGTACGCCTCGTCGGGGAGCGCGCCATCCGGGTCGAGGAACAACGCCCACGTGGTCGCCATGACCTTCAATTCATGGATGCCGCACGCCGGCGCCCCGGCATCGCCCACTGCCGCCAACACGAGCTCGAACTCGGCAGCCTCGAGCTCGTCGACCGAGCACCGCCCCTGCAGCGGCCGCAGTGCGTCGACGATCGTGGTCAGCGCATCGGCACTCAGTCGCCCCGCCGCGAGCGCCGCACGCGCATGCTCGAGCGGTGCCGGCGCGTCTGCCCGGTCAGCGTCACGCGGCCGGTGATCGCCTTCGCATCCCGCAGCCGTGCCCGCACCGTCGCTGCTGACACGAGCGTCGTCCGCTCCACGAGTTCCTGCGCCGACCCGCACCCGAACTGCGCAGTGATGACATCGCCTCCGAACTCGGAGTCGGCGCGTCGCCCGACCTCACCGGCGAGCGCGAGGCGCGCAGCATCCGTGATCCGTCCGAGCCGTTCGACGACACCCAGCGCATCGACCAGCTCGCGGTGCGACATGGCCCGTTGCGCCTCGCCACCGAGCGCCGAGCTGAGGGTGTCGCCGAGCAGATCGGCGATGCCCCTGAGGTCGGCGAGCGGGAAGTTCATACCCCCAGTCTGGCGAGGGGTTCCGACATCGGGACCACCTCAAAAGACCCGATCAGCACCGCTTCTGTGGATAACCTCGAATCAGCCGACGAAACCCCCACCTCGGGAGGAATCGCGGCCCAGCGCCGCTATGCCGCGATCACCCGAGACCTTCCGCTCGACCACCGCCTGCTCGGTCTTCCGCCCGAGCGCTGCACGATCCTGCGAGCGCGGCGTCGCGCGACGGAGCGCCTGTCCTTCCGCGCCGCCGGCGGGGACTTCGACACCGATGCGCGCCTCGACACCACCGAGTATGCAGCGCACGGCGGCGTCTTCCCGCTCACGATCGCGGGCGTCGGGGTCGTAGGTACGGTCGGGGTCTCAGGCCTGCCGCAGGCCGACGACCATGCGTTCGTCGTCGAACAGCTGCGCGCGTGGATCGCAGACATCTCGCCTTCGGACTCGTAGCGAGCGAGTTCAGGCGGCGCCTTGCTGCGAGACTTCCACGTCTCTCGAGGGTGTCGGGTGGAGGGCGACAAGCCCTCGGTTGCAGAGCACGATGATGGTGTGGTCTTCGGCGATCTCGAGGTCGCGAACCGGGGAGTGCAGAGCGAGAACGTCTGGCTCCGGTGAGAGGTCGTGCCACACGCGCACCGAGCCGTCGACACCGCCGGACACGACGAGCGTCGCCTCGGGGAGGGCGCGAAGCACGGTCACGGCCTCGCTCTGGACTCCGCTGAGCGCCGCGATCCGCTCGGGGGCGAAAGGATCGTCGGTCGGCGCAGACACCTCGATGACATCACCCGACGCATCCAGCACCACCGTCCGTCCGCCGAGCATGGTGGCTGTCGCGGCTTCGGAGGAACTGAACTCGTCGTTCAGGCATCGCGCGGTGCCCTGGTCGAGGTCGACCAGCACAGCTGCCTTCCACGTGTCGCCGACAACGAATACGAGCTGCGGAGGGCCACCCGGAACGCGACGGAATCCGCCTTGGAGCTCTGGCACCTCATCCGATCCCCAGACGGAAGCGCCTTCTCGACGGAGGGTGAGGACCTCGGGCGTCGGGTGCTCTTCCCCCAAGCCCCAGGTCACGACCTGCGACTCGTCCTCGTATGTCTGTGCGACCAATCGGCCGTCGCCCAAGTACGGGCTCGTCACCCCGGCGAGGCCGGAAAGGCGTTGGTCAGCCACCAGCCTGCCGGTTTCCACCGACCAGGCGCGGACCAGCCCGATGGTTTCGCCCTCCTCGATCAGCGCTACTGCCACAACCTCCTCGTCGGAGCGTCCGACGACGACGTCGACGACCGCGCGCTCAGCGAGATCCGTGCCCAGCATCCGCGCGGCTCCGGTGCGCACGTTCCTCACGGCAACGTCTTGTCCCACACCCCAGGTCAGTACGCCGTGGTCCCCGGAGGGGCTCTCGACTGTCCACATCACCTCCGGAAGGGCGCCGAGCGCGCCGACGTCGCCCGACACCGGCACGCCTTCCGGGGTCAGTTGCCACCCGTGCACTCCGCCTCCGGCACCACGATCGGACGCGACGACCAGATGCCGGCCGCCACTGTCGACGAAGCGCACCGTGGAGACCGGCGGGCCGCTGGACTGCAGCTCGTGCAGCTCCCCGCCATCATCGACCAGTACGACTCTGCCGTCGTAACCCCCGGCTGCCAGCCACAGCCGGGACTGAATCGTCGTGGCGTCGACCGTGGTCACCCCCGCCCGCAGGGCCAGGATCCTGAAGTCGTCGTCGTCCTCGTCGACGAGCGGCGGGTCGGCCGCGGGTTCCGACACGACGTCCTCGTCCTGGTCGCCGATCCCGATCGATTCTCGCTCCCTCGCCTCGCGTCGACGTCGCCGCTCCATCTCCTGTGCAGCTTTGAGCGTCCTCATGTCGGAACCGGTCGTGGTGGTGGTGATCAGCCCGCCGTCGAACGCCTCCACGTATGTTCCGGACTCCGGCGGTGAAGCCACCACGCGGCTGGACGGGTTCGCTGCGCCGTCACGCCACCAGCCCAGGGTCCCGTCGGCGAACCCGACCGTCAGCACGGCGCCACCCTCGGATGTGGCGATGCGGCGAGCTTCGTTGACCCACGTCGCATCGTCCATCCCGCTGGAGGAGGACTGAGAGATCTCGAAGTCCGGGTTGACCGTCAGCCAGGAGACACCGCCGTCGGCCCCGGCGGTCACGACCTCGTCCCCGGCGAGCTGGACCGAGAGCACGGGCCCCTCGTGAACCTGCCAGGTCGCGAGCTCCTCTTCGAGGTGGTCGAGGTGGCGCAACTGCACAACGCCGTCGTGGAAGCCGACAGCCACCGTGGCGACGCCCTCGAAGAGAGAGACAGCGGCGGCGGTGACGCTCACCCCTTCGAACGATAGCGAGGCGACCACCTCAGGCGTAATGGTGTCGCGACCCGCGACGAGCAGGTCGACCACGTAGATCGTGTCCTGACGCCCGGTCACGACCACCGACCGCCCTCCTATCGTCGCGGCAGCCAGGAATGGAGAGCCGTAGTGCCCGGGCATCGCCAGCTCAGGACCGCGCGGGGCATAGCCGTCGGCATCCCAGATCCGGATCGTGCCGTCGAGCGCGCAGACCGCGAGGCATGAACGACGATCTATTACAACCGGCGCGACCGCGGCCACACCACCCGCCGCTCCGGCGAGGTAGTGGCTGCGGACGGTCGAGGTGGGGGTGGCCCACAGAACCCGCAGTGGAACCTTCGGCCCGAGACGATCGATGCGCTCTACAAGCTCCCGGGGACCGATCAGGTGGGCGGCCAGTGCCAAGTGGTTGAGGTTGTCGTCGACCGAAGGCCCCAATTCGGGCAGTGCGGCGAGGTAGGCCGGCACGATGGACAGGGACTCCTCGTCTGACGCTGCGCGCAGCACGCGGGCGAGCTGATCGGAGTCCGCGCTGGCGAGGAACAACGGATCGGACACGAGCTCACCCAGCAACCCTGCCTCCGCGGCGTGGGTCGGCAGGTGGGCGAGGGCGTACGGTCGCGCGCGGGTCCAGTCATGGAGTCCATCCAGCCGACGCGGCACCTCGTCGATGAGATGGCGCGCGAACCGCCGCCATATCTCGGGCTCTCTGGATACCCGCCGCAGATGCTCGACCAGGGTCTGGTGGTACAGCCGGTAGACCGCCCTGTCGTGCTGGATGAGTTCCTGGACCAGGTAGGCGGCGGCATGCTCGAGCAGCCACTCGACGTCCCGCGCCTCGTAGCGCCGCCCGCTGAGCGCCGAAGCCAGGCTCGGCCAGAGGTCATCGTCGGTCGCCAGACCCGTGCCCTGCGCGTACGCCAGCGGCATCAGCAAGTCCTGCACCTGACGACGCCGGTCGCCGAACCGGTCCAGATAGTCGTGCCAGCCATCGGCGACGCTCTCCGCGAAGCGTGACTCCCATCCGTCGACATGGAGGTCGACGCGGCCCTCGACCGCCAAGGCACTCGTCGACAGTTGGGCGAGCAGGAACGAGGGGTAGGAGCGCGCGGCGATGACCTCTGCGACCTGCCTGGCGGGCTCCCCAGCTCCTTCATACGCGGCCCCGCCGCTGGTGAGCCGACTGTGGACGTAGTCGACCAGGTCGGCGCGGTTCAGATAGGGTTCGACGTCCAAGTCGAGCACGACGGTACGGGCACCCAACTGGTGACGGAGCTCCTCCTCGTACCCGAGGCGGGTGCCCACGAGTACCTTGACCTGGCATTCCGCTCCCACGGCCGCGGTCCGCCGGAGCAGGGTCGCCGCCTCCATAGGTTCTGCGGACTCATCGAGCGCATCGACCAACACGGTCAACGGGCGTCCCCGCGAAACGAGATCGTCGACCCAGGTCTCGGACGACGACGGCGGCATCCCGATAGCCGATGCGATCGCGGTAACGATGTCGGCGGCGCTCTTTCCGCGGGCGTGGACCGCAACATCGATGAACGGCGCCGGTTCGTCTGGACGATTGGGCAGCAGCGGACGGACCAGCGGGTCGGCCAACACCGCGAGCCGGGCGAGAACCGCCGACTTGCCTGAACCAGGTCCGCCGGTCACTGCGCGCACCCGACCGTCGGCTGGGCCGTTCGCGAGCCAGTCGGACAGCTCCTTCATCGCCTGTCGCCGACCGGTGAAGAACGAGCCGCGGCTGCTGTGCCGCTCGACGCCGCGGGACCGCGGCGACCAGTGACTGACGAACTCGTTGGGCGAATACATCGACCAGTGGCGTACGACATCGTCCAGAGCCGGCCAGTAACGACTGAGCCTGCTCACCGGGATCATCCAGGCGGCGCGGTTCTCCCGATCCTTGTCGGCGCCCACGATGATGCCCACCACGGCACCCAGCTCCTCGTCGAAGACCGGGGAACCGCTGAAGCCACGGGCAACGAGTGTGCCCGTCCGGACAGAGAGCTCGACCCAGTCCCCGCCACCCCCCGCTGGTCTGCGGATCGTCCCCGATGCGCTCAGGCCCTCGTCGTACCCGCGCGGGAAGCCGAGCACGTCGAAGTCATGGCCGAGCACGCCTTCGGAGCGGCGGACGGGTGCCGGCTGTGAACCCGCAGGTGCCGGCTCTGACAGCGCAAGCACCGCAACGTCGGCTCGGCCGTCTTCGGCGACATCCGCCCAGGCCTCGACCGTCGCTTCGACGGGCGCGGATTCGGAGCGCACGAAGTCGACCCGCACGACGTCGGCCGGCGCCTGCACGGCGGGGTCATCCACGCCGAGCGCCTCTCGGACCACGTGAGCGCATGTGACCACGTGGCGCTCGTCGACGAGGACGCCACCACCCATCGGCGAGCCGGTCGAATCGAGCAGCCGGACCTGCCACGGCCGGGCCTCAGGTGTCGGCATCGTCCTGTCCCTTGGCCGGCTTGGTCCAGCTCAGCTTCACGGTCAGATGCCCCTCCGCGCCGGTCTGGGCGATGACGACTCCCGCTGCGGCGCTGAGCTTGATGCCGAACTCCAGGTCGACCGAGTCCGGTGGCCGCGGCAGGCTCCGGAACCTCTCCAGCACGCCGGTCGTGAACTCCTCCACCTTGCCGAGCGCGGCCCCGACGTCGACGGCGCTGTGTAAGAGCTCGCCGCCGCGGGATGCCCGCGCGACCCCGACGTCGTCGTCCTTGACCTCGACGTAGACCTCGCCTTCGCCACCGACCATGGCGAATCCCACAACCTCGGCCATGCCGTCTCCTTCGCGCTCCACGAAGCTAGGCACTCATCGTCCCGCGTTCCGCGCATTTGCGCCATGGACATCGGGCACCCCGCTGCGGTCCTATCGCCCTGCTGGCCAAGAGGTCGCGCGGCATCTGGAGATACATCCACGCGCCCCGACGGGCCCTCCCGCGCGCACCTCCGCACGGCTCACCGTCGCGGCGTCGGTGACTCGCAGCATCGATCTTCTGACTCAGTCGTCGAAGATCCCCACCGACTCCGACAACCGTGTGACCTCGTCCGCGCTGAGCTCGAGCTCCGACGCCTGAGCCGAGTCGATGATGGATGCCGCGCGCCGCGCACCCGGAATCGGGATGACGTGCGATCCCAGCGCCAGCTCCCACGCGAGCACCGCCTGCTGCGGGCTGACGCCGTGCGCCTCGCCCACCTCGCGGAACATTGAGAACCGATCGCCGACCCGGCGTGCTCCCCCGCCGGTGCCGCCCAGCGGACTCCACGGCAGGAACGCGATGTCGCGCTCTCCGCAGAAGCGCAGCTCGTCGATGCTTCCCGGATGCTTCGGCGAGAACTCGTTCTGCACGCTGGCGAGGTTGCCCTCGCCGAGCACGTCGATCGCGATCTGGATCTCTTCGACGCTCGCGTTCGAGATGCCGACCGCGCGCACGAGGCCGTCGCCCTGCAGTGCCTTCAAACCCGCGATGATGTCGCCGTACACGAGCGAGCGGTCGGGGCGGTGGTACTGGTACAGCTCGATCTGGTCGACGCCGAGGATGCCGAGCGACTTCTCGACCGCCGAGCGCAGGTACGCCTCCGACCCGTCGCGCACCTTGGCGCCACCTTCGCCCAGCTTGATGCCGCCCTTCGTCGCGACAAAGATGCTCGACGCGTCGCCGTCCCAGGTGCGCAGCGCCTCCGCGACGATGCGCTCGTTGTGCCCCATCTCCTCGCCGTCCGGGGCGTAGATGTCGGCGGTGTCGATGAGGGTGACGCCGGCGTCGAGCGCGGCGTGCACGGTGGCCACGGCATCCTCGAACGACGGATATTCCTTGTCGTTGTTCATCGACAGCGGCATGGCTCCGAGCCCGATCGCCGAAACCTGTCGTCCCGCCAGCGTGCGCTGCTTCATCGCATTTCCTTCTCGCATGCGCCCAGCCTGCCAGGGCTGTGCGACACGAAGCAGGGACTGGACAACCCTGCGCCGAGGCCGTAAAGCCCGGGCTACGGCATCCGTTCGAAGATCTCCCGGGCGCGCAGCGAGCGCGTGCGGGTGACCGGATGAGTGGCCAGGACGATCTTGCCGCGCGAGTGCAGCTTGGCCAGGTCTTCGAAGGCATCCGCGATGTCCTCGATGGGGTAGAGGCCCGACACAAGTAGGCGGAACGCTCCCACGCCGGCCAGGTCGACCACGCGTTGCAGCACCTGCGTCGCATGCGAGACGGACTCGGCGTCGTCGCGGAGCAGCCGCAGCTCGAGCTCCCGCCTGTCCGCGCTGGAGCGATAGCGCTCGGGAGGAACCTCGAGGGCTTCCGCGACCTCGCGGCCGTCCTTGCCGTAGTTGTCGATGTAGGCGGTGACCGGTCCGCCCGCGACCCGCTGGATCCGCTCCGCCATCCCCTCGCCGTACTTCACGGGGGTGATGTGCAACTGCCGCAGGTAGTCGAAGTTGCGCTCGCCGCACGTGCCGATTACGCGGGCGCCGCGGTGCTTCGCCACCTGCGCCTCGATGCTGCCGACGCCGCCCGCCGCCGCGGAGACGACCACCGTGTCGGAGGAGCCGATGCGAAGGTCATCGAGGGTCTCCAACGCGGTGGCTCCGGCCAGGAAGAGACCGCCGGCGACCTCCCATTCGATGCTCCGGTGCTTGCCCACGAGCTGGTCGGCCGGCACGATGACGTGGCTCGCGTGGGCGCCGGTCCTGGTGTGCCCGACGACGCTCGCGCCGACTCGCAGCCTGGTCACGCCCGGGCCACAGCCCCGGACGATGCCCGCGAAGTCGCTGCCGGAGAACCGCGGCCACGGGTCGTCGTGCCAGGTGTTTTCTTTGCCGTTGCGCAGGAAGGCGTCCATGTGGTTGATCGCCGTCGAGATCACTTCGACCAGCACCTCGCCCGGCCCTGGAGCAGGCAGCGGGTATTGATGGCGGTGGAGGACGTCGGCGTCGCCGTAATCGGCGTAGCGGTAGGCGAATGCCTCAATCGGTGCTCGCATGGCGATTCCTCCTCCAGTTCCCCTCGAGGCCGGCGCTGGCCTCGAAGAACTATTCCGTCGGAACAGCCGGCACGGATGCACCCCCGGTCGCTGAGCGAGCGAAGCGAGACGAAACGCGCCGAGCCGAAGCGCAACGCCGACCCGCGGCATCCCATCCGATTCCGGTTGCTGCACTCGTCGCGCTCGAGCTCGCGACTGTCTACGGGAACCCGATGTCCGAATCCGGATGCCGGATGAGAAAGCCCTGCGCACGATCGCAGCCCAGCTGCACCGCGATGTCGAGATGGGTGAGAGTCTCGACCCCTTCGGCGACCACTCGCAGCCCGTGTGCGTGCGCGATCTCCACTTTGTCGCGCAGTGAGACCAACGCGGGTCCCCCTGTCGACCGCACCAGGTCCCCTGGAAGCTTCACTTCGGCGAGCGGCACACCCTCAAGTCCATCCAGCGAGGACGCGTTGACGCCGTATCCCGCCAGGGAGATCTCCACTCCGACCTCGCGGAGCATGTGCAGTTGCGGCAGCACGACGGGCTCACCGACCGACTCGACGTCCTGCGTCAGTTCGAGAACGAGCGACCCAGGCGGGAACGCGCGTTGCTCGAACTCGGTGGCGACATCATGGGCGAAGGAATCGTCCTCGAACTGCAGCGGCGAGACGTTGACGGCGACGGCCCAGTCGCGGCCTGTCTCGCGCCACCCGGCGAGCGCGTCGAGGCACTCATCGAGCATCCTTCGGCCGAGCGCATGGATCACGCCGCTGCGTTCCGCGACACCGATCATCGTCAAGGGATCGATGTCGCCGAGCCGTGGATGCCGCCAGCGGCATAGTGCCTCGGCGGCGACGATCGACCCGCTCTCCAAAGACACCTGCGGTTGATAGACGGCGAAGATGTCGGCCCCGCCGACGGCGATCGCCAGCTCGTCGGCGAGGTCGTCGGTCGTGGGCATTGGTCAAGTTCACCCCGTCCGGCCATGCCGTTGCAAACCGGCGATGCGAGGGTCGGCTATCGGCTACAGTCCGCCCCCGCAGCGCCGTCTGCCTACTCGGGGTAGACGGCGTCGACCTCCACCTCGACCAGCCATCCGTTCACGGGCAGGTTCTCGACCTCGATCGTGAACCGGGACGGACGCGCGGGGTTCACAACCTCCGGCGCGCCGGCCACGGATCCCAGCTGCACCTGCATGGTCTCGCCGGTGGCCAGGTTCGTGTTCGCGAAGAACTGCCGGTAGCCGCGGTTCCAGCCGGCGAAATCCGCCGCCTGGTCGCCGGCGGGGTTCTGCAGGAACACTCGCATCGAGGTCACGTCCTCGTAGGACAGGCCCGCCTTCTTCAGGTTCTCACCGATCCTCATCAGAGCGTTGATCGACTGCGCCTCGGTGATCGTGACACCCGCAGGCAGTGCGCCGCCGGGGAAAACGTCGGTAGGAATGTAGCGAGCCTCGGCCGAGATACCCGGCGTGGTGTTGAGAGCGGAGGGCCCGAGGCCCGAGGACTTGTACCAGGCGACGTTCTTGCCGAGGGCCACCCCATCGGCGATCGACGGGGTGTCACCGGTGACGAAGGGGACGGCCTCCGTGGGCTTCGGGCGGAACAGCGCGTCAGCGGCAACCGCGGTGCTCGGGACGGCGATTCCAGCGGTGATGGCGACGGCGAGCGCGATCTTGTAGCGGGTCTTCATGGGTCTCCTCGTTCCGGGCGAGACACCAGCCGTGCTGGTGCATGCGTCATGGCGCATGAAGCCTCCCATTCGAATGTTTCCCGTTGAGGTCATCGCTGAGTCCCGGCTGTGACGCGAACTGAGCTCTCCGGGCTGCCTGGTGACATTCCGGACTCAAACGGGTTTACATCCCCGCAAAGCGGAGGAAATATGGTCGATTTCCCGCACTGGCATATTGCCCATATGTGCGCGTGACGCACTGATCATGCCTCGCGGGCGGCGGTCGCCTCGCAGGGTGATGCGTTGAGATCGAGAGGGTTAATACGTGGCAACTCAAACACCCGCGAGCGTTTCGCGCCGCAGCTTCCTTCATGCTGTGGGCGCAGGCTCCACCGCCGGCGTGCTCTTCGCGACGATGGGAGCACTCGGCCTCGCGCCGACCGAGGCGGACGCCGCCTCACTGTCGTGGACGCCGCCCAGCGGCAGCGATTTCTCCCTCACGGGACGCTCTTCGAAGAAGGTCGTCATCGTCGGCGGCGGCCCCGCAGGCCTTGCATCCGCGTACGAACTGCAGAAGGCGGGCTACCACGTCACGGTTCTCGAGGCGCGCCACCGTGCCGGCGGCCGAACCCTCACCATCCGGCCAGGTGACAAGGAGACCGACCTCGACGGCCACACCCAGACCGCGAAGTGGGACAACGGCGTCTACATGAATGCCGGCGCCGGACGCATCGCGCAGTGGATGGTCACCATGGACTACCTCCGCGAGCTCGGTGTGCCGTACGAGGTCTTCACCAACGCGAACGCCGACGCCTACCTCTACAACGAGAACTCCGGTTCGACGCCGGGAAATCCGACCCGCTACCGCACCGCCAAAGCCGACTGGTTCGGCTACACCTCCGAGCTCCTCAGGCATGCCACGGATCAGGGTGCGCTCGACCAGAAGCTCACGGCGACCGACAAAGAGCGGCTGCGCGACTTCCTCAGCCGGTGGGGCTCGCTGCAGGCCGACGGCACGTACAAGGGCGGCTCCAACCGCGGCTATTCCGTCTACCCGTCCGCCTGGAACGAGCACGGGACTCCACTTCCCGGCCCCGGCACGATATCCGAGGTTCTCGGAACGAGGATGGGCAACTACTTCCCGTTCGAGATCAACTGGGAGCAGGCGATGCTGATGTTCCAGCCCAAGGGAGGCATGGACACGATCTACGACTACTTCGTGAAGGCGATAGGCCGGCAGAACGTGCACCTGCAGTCTCCGGTCACCGGCATCGAGAACACGCCGTCGGGCGTGTCCGTGACGTACAGCCCGCCCAACGGGCCCGCACGCGTCATCGATGCCGACTTCGCGATCGTCACCGCGCCGGCGCATCTCATGCGCAAGTGGAGCACGAATTGGGGAACCGAGATCGACGCTGCGCTCGGCGAGTTCTCGGCGGCGTCGCCGGCGGGCAAGATCGGCCTGCAGTACCGCTCGCGGTGGTGGGAGAACGATCACCGCATCTACGGCGGGATCACCGAGACCGACATGGACCTGCAGCACATCTGGTACCCGTCGTCCGGGTACGGCGAGAAGAAGGGCCTCGTCGTCGGCTACTACAACACCGGCAACGCCGCTCGCACCTACGCAGCGCTGAGCCCGCGCGACCGCGAGGCCCGCGCGGTGGCACAGGGTGTGAAGATCCACGGCGAGAAGTACCGCACCGAGCTCGAGCAGTCGTTCTCCATCGCGTGGCACCGGGTGCCCTACATCGAGGGCGCGTGGGCGTTCCCGAACACCGCCTCAGCGGGGTTCAAGAAGCTCCAGACCGGCTCCGGCAACGTGTACTTCGCCGGCGACTGGATGTCGGAGATCTCCGCGTGGCAGCACGGAGCATTCTGGTCGGCGCGTTACGCCGTGCAGGCCCTTCACGCCCGGGTCATGGCGGGCTGAGAGCACCCGAGTGCGCCAGTGGGGACTCGACGTTCGATCATCCGAGTCCCCACTGAGCGTCCTCAGCCGGAGGACTGAGCGGCGGTAGCAACCCGCGCGACGGGGTTCCGATGCTGAGGCGCTTCTGCCGCGGTCGTTGAGCGAGCGAGCGCCAGCGAGCGAGACGAAACGCCCCGAGCCCACGATCAACCCTCAGGCCGCAGCATCCCATCCGATTTGCCACCCACACCGAAGACCTTTCACAGCGCGGCAGATCGCCGCTGAGAAAGAGAGGTCTCCCATGGGCTCGTCACCGAACCGCATCGTCGCCACGGTCTTCGGCGCCGTCTATCTGCTCGTCGGCCTGCTCGGGTTCGCGTTCACGGGTGGTGTCAGCTTCATCGCCACCGAGGGCGGACTGCTGCTGGGCATCTTCGAGGTGAACCCGCTGCACAACATCGCGCACCTCCTGATCGGTGGAGCGCTGCTCATCGCCGGTCTGCGCGGAGTCCGCCCCGCGAAGATCGTGAACATCACCGTCGGCGCGGCGTACCTGCTCCTCGGCGTGGTGGGCTTCTTCCTCGTCGGAACCGCGGCGAACATCCTCGCGCTGAACACCCCCGACCACTTCCTGCACCTCGCCAGCGCTCTCGTCCTGCTCGGTGTCGGCCTGGGCGCCGAGCGGTCGTCGCGGGTCGCGACCGCGTGATCGTGCGGCGCGAGGCACCCACGACGGAGCGCGGCATCGACCGCGCGCCGTCGTGGGTGCCCGTTGCCGCGTGGGGTCTCGGCCTGGTCAGTGCGGCGCTCGGCGCCACCGCCATCGTGGCGATCCAGGCCGACACCTTCTCGCGAGTGCTCGGCGTGCTCTCCGTCGTCCTGGGCCTCGGCGCCCTGGCGTGGGGGGCTGCGAGCCTCGCCCTCGAGCGCACGCCGGCACCGCGGGGGGCGGTTGCCGGCGTGTCCGTGGGGGCGCTCGTGGCGCTGGCGTTGCTCGCAACCGCGCCGGGCCGAGCGAGCGTCCTCGCGATCGCTTTGGTGATCGCCCTCGGAGTTGTCGTGGCCTGCGGGATCCTGCGCGGCCGCCGGCGTCCTTCGAGGCGAACGAGCCTCTGGGGCATGATCGCTGCGGCCGCTGTCGTGACAGTGCTCGTCGTTCCCGCGCTCGGCGCGTGCCAGGGGGCCGCACTCCTCGACGCCGACGGCACCGTGCTCCCGGTCGTCACCCACGACGGACATTGACGGATGCCGCAGCCGCCGCCCCTTCGCGGCACGCGGTCGCGTTACCCGTCGTCACCATAAGACACGCTCAGCAACTCACGGGCGGCCCCTGCGATTCGAGTTCAGTGTGGGCTCATGGCGGCGATCGGGGCGGTTTCCGCTTGCGGTCATGGGTGTGTTCTCGGCCCCTCAGCCCGTCGCTCACGTCATACGACCGGTAGTTCATCTCGGCCGGCTGCGACGACGCCTGAACGTGATGGCGGTAGCCACGCCAAGCTCTCGCGACCTGTATCAGCGCGGCCGCTTGCGGCTCCTCGCAGTATCACGTCTAAGAACCACGGGCACGGTGTCCCCGGTGCACCCAGACGCTAGGGCGAAGACGCCCTGTTGCGCTTACGCGAAAAGCTTCGGCCGTGGCTCTGCTCCCGAGATCGGAGACGCAGATGACGCACGAACAAGCATCACGGATTCGCTCATTCGTGGTGCTGGACGGGTCGACGCCGCCACGATTCTGGATCGTCCCTGACGGTGACTCAGCGAT
Organism: Microbacterium sp. B35-04; assembly: GCF_010634885.1. Taxonomy (NCBI): domain Bacteria; kingdom Bacillati; phylum Actinomycetota; class Actinomycetes; order Micrococcales; family Microbacteriaceae; genus Microbacterium; species Microbacterium sp. B35-04. The sequence continues at coordinate 37,940 of NZ_MWLP01000037.1, forward strand.
CGGCAGGTCCGCTACCTGCGATCTCGTCATCGCCGACGCGGATGTGAGCAGACTCCATGCCGTCGTACACAACACCTTGGACGGTGTGTGGCTGGAGGACGCCGATTCCGCGAACGGAACCGCGGTGAACGGCGCCCACATCGTCGCGCCGCGGCGCCTTTCACCGGATGACAGCATCCGCGTGGGCACGACCACAATCCTCGCGAGCACTCGAGGCGCCGAAGCATCCCGGCAGGTATCACCGGGCGACGCTAACGGTGGAACGGGCAAGCCCTGGTATGTGCGAGGCAAGTCGCTGATCATCGGAGCCGGCGCCATCGCCGGGTCGATCACCGCCGTGATCGTCCTGGGGACCACGCTCATGCCTCCCGATGTCGAGGATTTCGGCGAGATCTCGATCGAGGACCTCGGCGACACGCGCCTCAGTGAATTCTCCACCGACCGACTGGGGTCGACGGTGGAGTTGAGTCCCGGCCCGACGGCATTCGGCGATCAACCGATGTTCGCTCTCGCGGCGGCGACATCCGCACCAGCTGACCATTCCGGTCCCACTGACACGTCGGAACTCGCGCCAGAGCCAGAACCGACCGATCTCCGGTCGTCTCCGACCCCTCAGCCGACCCTTGTGCGTACGCCGGGCCCGGGGGTCGTCCCCACGCTCCCACCTGAGGACAACACAAGCTCGGACGATGACGAAGACAGCACAGATGTGCCCGCCCCAGAGAGCGTGCCCAGCATCCCACCCGACGACACGCTCCTGCGCGACGAGGACAAGAACGTCACACGGGAGCCCGTCCCCATCGTGACCGCCGAGCCGGGCGAAGTACCTACCCAACCGGCCACCACCGAGGAGACCACCTTCCTCGAGGCCATGAGCTGGGTCGAGCCGGTGTCGACGACCGAGGGGTCCGATTTCATGGGTTCCACATTGGCCGTTGGGATCGCGGTGGAGGGGCTCGCCGACGAAGACCTCATCATCACCTGGTACTTGGCTGGGGAGAGCGTGCCTGAGGTCTGGCGCGAAGAGAAGCTCGCTTACACCCTGCACGCGACGACGGATCGGGACCGCGGGAGTGTGACGATCTGGGTGCCGGACCTGATCTCCCCCGCCCCCTACCAGGCGAATGTGAGGCTTGCCCATGGCGACGGAACCACAATCGACGAGCGATCGCTGGTCTTTCCTGCGGAGGGCTGAGCCTGCGTAGGCGACCCATGACGGCGCATTTCCGCCTCATCGCTCCGGGGTAGCGGACGGGTCGACGCGGCAACTGCTACGTCCGGGTCGCGTCACAACTTGTCACTTTCGGACGCGCTCCGACTCTCACAGGCGATCCATGCGCTGCGCGCATACCGTGGTGTCATCGCGGCGATCCGGGCGGTCCCGGGCTCCGGTTCATACCCGGCAGCGTTGCGGGTTCGACTCCCGCCGTCGCGTCTAATTCGTACGGGTCGCGATCCCAGTGTTCCCAAGGATCGCAGGTCGCGTTGCCTACCTGTGACATGGGTTTGCCCACACTTTGCCCACACTTTCAGGGCGTGAGGCAGCGTGTGATGTCTCAGGACATCGGTGGCACCTCGCATGTCGCGGCATCGGCGACCAGTCCGAGCTTCGTGGACGGCCCGACGACGGCTACGGCCGCGGGCGGCGAGCTCGACGCCTAGGACGAGAACTCACCACTCGCCGATCACTGCGAAAACATGCCCGTTCCGTGAGAAGCGAATCTCACGCCCAACGACCTCACACCGTCCGCCTTCCGGGCGCCAGAGCCGGAAAACCTCGGAGATCTCATCCAGCAGGTCGGATTCGTTCCTCAGGTCGTCGTAGAGCCAAGCGGGGCCGTAGCGCCCCGTGCTGTCGACGCGACCGTTCTGTCTGATCGTGAATGCCACAGCCCGATCACCGCGCGGAGTTGCAAGTGCGCGCAGCCGTTCGACGTCCCAGTCGTCGTATGGTCCGATTTCCCGCGGGCCGACGTAACTCATAACCATCAGGCCGCCGCCTTGCTGGTGAGGTGGTGGCCTTGGCAACGCGGGCACTCATACGAGCGCACCTCTCGCCGTCGCGTGGGGAGCATGGCCTCCTCCGCGCGCTGGCGGAGTGTGGCGACATTGTGGAGGGCTGAAACCGCTTCACGGTGGTCGCGGAAGCGGACCTTTCCGCAACGGTGCGGCGAGGGCTGGGACACGTGGATCACATCCGTTCTACTTGTTGGTTGGCAATTCAGTTGTCGTCCTGCGAAAGCGTTCGGTGCGTCCACCGGGGTCGCCGATAGAACGCAAGAAAGCCCCGCACATTGGCGGGGCGGGTAGGACTCCTCGGTCGGAGCTCCCTGGCAGCATCTCTGGAGCGCGTGTGGGGCGCGCACCTAAGAGGAGATGCTGGGACAGAACTTTCCGCATGAAGGCAAGGGGCGTCACTAGCCCCCTGGCCCTGGTACTCGAAATGTCTTCTCTTAGGAGGTCCACAACCCCGGTCGCGTGGACATACGGCCCGGGTTTGAGAGGAATTATACCAACTGTCGCTAGTCCCGCCTAACAACCACCAGGGTGCAGACGGAGTCCAGTGAAGGTCTCTCGCTCTCGATCGGGCCGGACGACAGCCGCGACGTGGCGTGGCGACCAACGCCCCCGTTCTGGCGAGCAATAGGTCGCAGCCTTCTTTTCGAACAGTGCATTGCAAGGCGACTGGGCCGAACTGCAACCAGCGGCGAAGCCGATCTTCAGCGCGCGATCGCCGCGCTCCGCGCCTCGTTCAGCGCCACCGACACCGTGTCCAGGTCGTCGTCGAACAGGTCGGCGTAGACGTCCAGCGTCATTGCCGCGGAGGCGTGGCCCAGCATCCGCTGTATAGCCTTCACGTTCGCTCCCGAGCTGATCGCCAGCGAGGCGGCGGTGTGCCGCAGGTCGTGCACCGTCATGCGCTCGAGGCCCGCGGCATCCAGTGCTGTCATGAACCACGACCGCGAACTGCCTGAGGAACGCGGACGACCCAAGTACTCGTGCCCAGCGCCGAACAGCAGCCCGTCGCGCCCCTTACCCTCGCAGAGCTTCGCGATGGGCAGCGCGAGGAATTCCGGGTAGGGCACCGACCTCAGCTCGTGCGTCTTGGGCGAGCCGACGTGGATCTCCGCGCCGACGCGCACGGCGTTCTCGTTCACGGCGAGACGCCGGCGCAGCGCATCGACGTCGCGGATGCGAAGCGCCGTCAGCTCTCCCCAGCGCAGCCCTGTGTAGGCGGCGAGGTACACGAGTGTCGAGTACTCACCGGCCGCGACCGCGAGCCGCTCCACTTCCTCATGGCTGAGGTACTGATGCGCCTTGCGGTGCTTGCGCGGCAGGTTGTCGACCCCGCGCGCCGGGTTGTGGGAGATTCGACGGTCCCTGACCGCGATGTCGAGGACGGATGCCAGCACCCCGTGCGCCCGGATCACAACGGTCGCGCTCTTCTTGCGGGTGGCCTGGCCGCGAGTGCGGACGCTGTCGCGCCGATTCGTCTTCGCCGTGCCGGCGGCGAGCTGCGAGACCCAGGTGCGGACGTCGCTGTGTGTGATCGCCGACACGGGCGTCGCGCCCCACCGGGGCATGACATAGACGCGCCACGCATCCTCGATCGCGCGATAGCTCGAAGGCTTCAGCCGCGCTCGCTTGGCCTCGAGCCATCCCGGACCAAGTTCCGCGATCGTGGTGCGGGCTCGAGACGGCTCGATGTACTCGCCCGTCGCTTTCGACACCTCGATCGTGGCGAGGAAGAGATCCGCCTCTCGCTTCGTGCGGAAGCCGCGCTTGTCCGTCTGCCGGTGGTCGGGCGTGCGGTAGCGCACGCGGTACCGCTTGCCGCGCGCAGTCTCGTACGCCTCAATCGTTCCCATGAGACGCCTCCCCGTCCGGCTGGTCCCGCTCCGCAAGCTCGCGCTCGACCAACGCCCGCACATCCTCCCTGGAGAGGTTGTTTCGCTGGAACATGGCATCGAGATCCTCCTCGATGTGAGTGCTCCAGAACGGCTTGATGGATTCGGCAACCCGGCGAACCGACGCACTGTGCTCAGTGCTCGTCATGTACCCGGCACCGCGAGCCCGCTGGATCCAGTTCGTCGCCGTGCGCTGCTTCAGGCCGATCGACTCCGCAACGGCCAACGCGGGATTCTCCCCCGAGATCTCGGCGATGCGGTAGATCAGCGCGGTCAGAAGCAGCGCGTCATCGTCGCTCGGGGCGAACTCAGGAAAGCTCCGCAGCCCCCCGCGCTCGCGAAGATTCCGAAGCTGCGCGAGTTGGAACGCCCACTCCGGCACGGCGGCCAGGATCCCGAGCTTCGTAATCGCGTGCACGCGCACCGTTCGCAGGAAGGCGCCGGACACCTCAAGGTCGGCATCCAATCGGTCGATACCGAACGCAGCGACCTCGAACCAGCCTTTGGACTGCGAGTACTCGAGCCGGAAGGTCACGCGGATTTCCTGGCCGGGTTCGAGCGCAGCAGCGTCCTCGCTCCGCAGATCGAGGTCTCCGCGCACCACAGGCCGCACAGCAATCCCCGGCGGAACGAGGATGCCTTTGCCGGATGCCTTGACGGCGTTCTTCTCCATGCGCACATGATGCCACAAGATGCGTGCTATTGACATGGGTACGCAATCGGTCTAGCTTGTGCGTATCGGTGACACAGTGACGCAAGGAGATTGACATGGATGCCGATGATGAGTGGCTCACACTCCCGCAGGCCGCGACGCTCATGTTCATGACGAAAGCCGCCCTCGCACAGCTTCGGTACCGAGGCGTCGGCCCGCAGTTCTACCGGCTGTCGAGGAAGACGATTCTCTACAAGAGGTCCGAGGTGGTCGACTGGATGGAGAGTCGCGCCTGTACGCGGACGGACGACGTGCTGGCGCCCAGATAGTCCGCGACGCACGCGACGCGATCGCGACATGTCATCTCCATGCGACGGGCGCTCGATTACCGCGAGGGGGCGGCCTCGAGCGCAGCGCGGACCGCGTCCGCAGCATCCCGCGGACCAACCCGGATGATCCCCTGATGCCCGAGTGCGACTCGCCACTCCGCATCAGACGGGATACGCGCGAAGGACACCTTCCCGGCGCTCGTGTGCACCCCCAGGCGACCGAAGAGCTCGACGGCGTCACCGTCGATCATGCCTGCCTCAGCCATTCCCCAGAGGTCGTACAAGTCGCGCGGTGCACCGCGATCGCTCCATGCGGACAGCTTCGACGCGACGAACGCTGCACGGGTGAGCACTCTCAGCTCGGCAGGCGGCGCGTCGCTGTACCTCTGATCGATCTCGACCACCTCGGTCGGCCACGGGGGATACCCCTCCGCCGAGAGCAGCTGGATCTGCACCCGGACGTCGCCGACCTGCATCACGGTTGGCTCAGAGTGCCGCGCCTGTCGGAGTCGGGGTGTGAAGGTGACCGCGCCGAGCGTCCGCTGCAGTTGCCGCCCGATCTCCGACTCGAGTCGATCGCCGATCTCCCGGCGGTCTCCTACGGCGATGAGGTCGATGTCCTCAGAGAGACGGAGGTCGGTGAGGTGGGTTCGTGAGAGCGCGGTCCCACCGAAGAAGACGATGTCGTCAGTCCCCATCTTCGCGATCGCGGAGAGCGCATGGGAGATGACGTGGTCGCGGGCGACCTGCTCGGCACCGACTCCAAACCTGGCTTCGACCTTCCGACGTTCACTCGGGTCGAGCACCCCTGGTATGGGCCGCTCGCGCCTCGCGTCATCGCGGGGTGACACTTCGCTCCTTCAGTTCGGCGATCATCTCTCGCACGGCATTGTTTGCCCGGCCGGCGGTTTCCGCCACGCGCGCGAGTTCATCGAATTGAACGCGAGCTGCCAGATTGGTGGCGGCAGCGGCCGCTTCATCGGGCACTCCGCCTTGAGCCGGCCGCATCAGGAGGTCGTAGAGCGTTTGGGGCGGCGTGGTGACGAGCCCCGGGCCCAGTGCCGTGCGGTCGAGGACGAGGTCGAGTCGATCGAGGTCGCGCCCGACGAGGTGCACGATGCCGCCGGCGTCGAGGGTGACCGGCACGTAGTTGCGGCCCTCGACAGCGACAGTCGTGACGCCGATCGCACGCGGAATCGCCGCCCAGTGACGGGCCGCGCCGATCCCGGTGAGTGCGACGTTTCGATGGCCGAACCGCGCCGCCGCCACAGCGAGACCTGCTGGTTCGAGCGGCGGCATCCAGGTGCGGCCGTCCTCACCATCGGGGGGAGCGGTGTAGATGCCGTGGGTCAAACGGGCGAGCGCGCCGCGCTCGACGAGCTGATTCACCACGCGCCATGGGAGGGCGGTGAAACCATCGAGATCCTTGAGCCGCGCAGTGCGCAAAGGGGCTCGTTCGACGGCTCGCAGCAGATCGACGTCCTCAGCCACTGCATTCACCTCCAGAGCGGGACCACATAGAAATATACTCCGTGCGTCTATTTCTGTGTGGTGATTGGGCAGCGCGCTACGTGGCGACGAGGTTCGCGCTTAGAACCCCAGCCCGCCACGGGTCGCCGCGGGGTGCACCGTCGGTCCTGTCCAGTCGGGTGCCACGACGCGCCGCGCGGCCCGGCTGAGGTCGATCTGAGCGGCTCGGCGCGAGTCCTCGATCGTCGGCTCCGGGATGCCGCGACGCATCGCGACCGCAAGCTCAGCGCGCGTAGCATCCGCGGATCCGGCGACCACGATCGCCTCGTTCCATCGACGCCCGCGCGTGAGGCCGACATAGAGGCCGGCGGCGTCGACTCCTGGACCGACGATTGACGCGTCGACCGTCTCACCCTGGATGCCGTGAACGGTCGAGGCGTAGGCGAGATGCGCGTGCTCGGCCGCGTACTCGGTGCGGATCGTGCGCCGCTCCGTCGAGTCGGCGAGGTTCGTGAGCGCGATCCGATCATCGTCGATGCCGGTAATGGTCCACGTTGCACGGTTCTGCACGTCGGTGGCGCGATCGTTGCGCCGCGTCTGGATGATGTCGCCGACGAGCATTCGCTGCCCGCCACGGCCGAGCGCGACAGCATCCGTTCCGAGTTCCCCAGCCTCGAGCCGGCGCTGCTGGATCGCCTCGCTGATCGCGTCGGCGTCGTCGTTCGTTGCGACGACGAGCGCGACACGTTCGCCCCGACCGACCCGGTCGAACCACACGCCGACCATCGCATCGTGCGCGGCATCCGTGCTTGCGACTCGTGCCACGTGACCGCGGGCCTGGAGCTCCTCCGCAACCGCAAGCGCGTCGGCGGATGTCGACACGTCGCGCAGCCGCAGCGTGAGATCGCCGTACGCCGGATCAGCGAAGCGATGCACGGAGCGGAGCTCGACCACCTGGTTCGCGTGGCGCGTGAGCAACGCCATCGCTCCGGCATGGCCGACCGGTGCGGCCTGGCGGGGATCGCCGATCATCGCGATTCCCGCGCCCGTCTCCTCGAGCACGGCTCCGAAGGCGTCCGCGGACTGCAGGTCGACCATGCCGGCCTCGTCGACGACCACGCGATCGCCGCGGCGCAGCACGAAACGCTGCGGTCCGAGATAGGGGCGGCCGGTCGCGTCGTCGATCGCCCCAAGGGTCAGGCGGGACCACACTTGGCCGCCCGCCGCGTCGTCGCCCCAGCGCCATCCGTAGTCCGCGAGCAGTGCGTGCAGACTCGAGGCCGCGGCGCCCACTTCGCGCTCGGCGACGACGGCGGCCTTCTTCGTGGGTGCAACGAAGACCACGGCTCGGCGTTGCAGGGCGAGCGCGTCGCGTGCGACGCGAAGCAGCGTCGTCTTTCCCGATCCGGCCGGGCCGGTGATCGAGACGAGTCGGCCGGTGCCGGCAATAGCGGACGCCGCGGCCAGTTGCGCCTCGTCGAGCATGCTGCCCTGCCGGCGCGCGAGCTCGCGCATCTGCTCTTGTTGCGGCAGCGCGCCGGGCGCGGCGAGGCGTGCGAAGCGGTTGCCGACGCGGAGCTTGAGCAGCACGGTCTGCGACGCCATGAGCGCCTTGATGTGCGGTGGCTTGCTCGAATCGTCGGGCACGAGGTCGAGCGTGTCGTCGAGTGCGCGCGCGATCACGTCGTCGATCAGTTCGTCGAGCGTCGCGCGATCGGCGCTCACCCCGCTTCGCGAGACGGCGCGGATGGCTCCCGCGCGGATGTCCCATGACGAGAAGCGGCCGCTGCTCGAGACCGATCGAGCATCGGCATCCACGATCGCCATCTGCACGAGCAGGTCACGGTCGAGATCGGCGAGCGACGTCGGCTCGAGCCGGGCAGGGCTGCGGTGTCCGAGCAGGAGCGGGTCGATGTCGGCGAGCTCGGCGCGCACCCGCCGTTGCCACTCGGCTTCGTCGAGGTGCGCCGGCTTGCCCGGGCGTCCCTGCGCCCACGCGAGCTCGTCGATGTGGTGCAGGTCTTCGGCGCGCGGCTCGCGACCGGGGTGCTCGCCTCGCCAGGCTGCGATCAGGCGCGCCCGGTTGGTCTCGATCTTGTTCGAGCGGCGTGACAGCGGACGGACGATGTGCGCGAGCTGCCCGATCTCGCCGTCCTCGTCGAGCGTGTAACCGTGGGCCGCGAGAGCGGCGATCCATTGCGGGTCTGTGCGCGCAGCGAGCTCACCCTCGGCGTTGACCACGGTGTGGAACTTCATCGCCACCCGCGAGTCGAGGCTCGACCACTTGCCGTCGACGCCCTGGACCTTCATGCTCAGCCACAGGTGCCGGTGGATGTGCGGGTCGAGCGCACGCGACCGGCGGTGCCGCAGCTCGACGACCTCGAGCCTGGCGATGTCTTCGCGGATGCTGCCGCCATGCCCGCGGCGAGCGTTGAGTTCGCGCTGCCAGAGCGTGATGGTCCGGTCGCGCATGCGGTCTTGCAGGGTTTCGAACTCGGCGGCGAGCTCCGGGTCGAGCAAGGCGGCGATGCTGTAAGACTTCGGGAAGTTGATGGTGCCGTCAAGCATTAGGTCCGAGTTCTCGGCGCGGTGCACCAGTCCGCGCGGCTCGCCGGTGGCGGGATTCTCCCCTTGGATCCAGCGGCGCAGCGCGGGAGCGTCGAGTTCATCGCGGGCAATCGCGCCAGCGACGACGGTGTAGCGGGTGACGGTCGCCTCGTCGCGACCTCCGTAGCGCGCGGCCGCCGCAGCGCCCAGGGGTTCGCGGTGATGCGCGTCACAGGTTCCGTCGAACGCGTACGAGATGGCATTACGGATGCCGCGGGAGTCCACTCCCCGCTTCCAGCTCCGCAGGCCTCCCCGCATGACGACAGAATACATGCGTAGCTGTGTCACCACCAGGCATGGTGCCTACGTGCATTGCTTTTCTTGGTCTTCGTCTTGGCTCGGTTCCAGTCGAGCTGCCGGTGTCTTCGCGGCAGAAGCTTCAGCGTGAGCCGGAGACGGTCGGCGTGCGTTTGAGGCGCCTTGGCGGGCATGTTCATCGGGCGGGCTATTCGGGCGGAACCCTCGCCTCAACCGGCCGGTTGCCCAGAGGCAAGCTTCGCGTCGAATGGACGAGACGACCACCACGCCACCCTCGCACCTCAAAACGACTGCCCGATCGAGCAGCAGAGGCTGAACGGGCCAGTCGACGGACGGGGACCACGGCGGCAGGGTGGCCGAGCACCGCGCTGACGACCCACCTGCTCCAGATCCGTGCGCTTCGTGTCCGAACCGACGCGTCGCGAATGCGCTCGGATTGGTTCTTGAAACATAGTAGAGCGCACGATCATGTTCGAGCGAGGTCTCCGCAGACCTCTCGGTCTCCGCTAGGCGGAGCCGAAAACCAGATTCAGGCAGGGGTTTTCATGATTGATCAAGCGACGCCGAAGCGAGCACGCGGCGTGATGAGTGCGGTCCTGGCATCGGCAGCAGCAGCGGTTCTCTGCTTCGGGATGGCGGCGCCTGCACAGGCCGCGACCGGTTCCGCAGGCGACAGCTCCAAGAGCAAGCAGGCGGAAGCGGTCTTCGAGAAGGTCTATTACGCCGAGGACCCGGCGGCGACGCTCTCCACCCTGTCGACGGGTGATCGTGCGCTGTTCGACGCGTGGACCTCGGTCGGCAAGGTCGAGGTGTCGAAGTCCGTCTCCCCCGCGCCCATCACCAACGCCGCCCCGTCGGTCTCGACGGACTCCGTGAGCCTCGCCGCCGTTGCCGCCGCTGCGTGCTCCTCCTACACGTACCGTGGCGCGTTCTACAACAGCCTCGGAGGGAAGCTCGGGGACTTCTGGACGACGGGACAGGCCTGCCGTACGGGTAGCACCGTGAGCAGCGTCAGCTTCCTCGATGGCGGTGGAAAGACGAGCGCGCTCGGCTGGCGCTACGACGGCAGGACGACAGGCAAGGGCATCTCCTCCAACGTGGGCAAGGTCTACGGCGCCTACACCTTCAAGCTGAACATCGCCGGCGTCGATGTCCAGCAGCCGACCTACTGCGCGCGCACGGTTCACACCGGCGGCGCCGACTTCGGCGATTTCGTCTGCGGACTCTGACCGCGACTGGGGCTGGTGCGGCGTTACGATGTACCGACCGCACCAGCCCCGGACCACCAGGAAGGGCAACTATGCAGGCGGAGCGCGATACACCGACAGCACTCGATTCGTCAGCCCTGGCACTCGCCCTCGCTGCAGGCACGGTGCTCGCGGTGATCGTCGGTGCCGTGTTCGCACCGTGGGCGATGCTGATCGCCGCAGCATTTGCAGTGGTGTCCGCCGCGAGAGGGCTCTACATGATCTCCCAGCGCGGTCTGCAGATCGGCCCGGCCGTGGTCGTGACGTTGAATGGGCTTCTGTTCGCTGCGATCCTCATCGCGGCGCTCCAACCCTGACGGAATGGTGCACCGGTCGCCGGCGCACCGGCCACCGCCATCACCCTTCGCCCACCCCGTGCCACCACGGGCAGTCGGTGAGTCACCGTTTGCCGTATTGCGCTCGGTACCATTCGATCGCGTCCGACTGCAGCCGAAACGGCCTCGACGAGAAGCCGGCCAGGGCACCCCGCTGACCCTGAGAAGAGAACCAGTTCGGCTGCGTCAGCATGTCGATCTGGTGGTCGGAGAGACCCGCCTCGGCGAGGCGTTCGCGGATCTTGAGCGGCTGGGCCGGACTAGTCCGGCCGAGCCCGAGTCGCGCGGTGGTTGCCCAGAGGATCGCGAGAGGTGAACTCGGCAGGTCGTGGACAGCGTTCACCACAGCGCTCGCACCCTCATGCAGCGCCCAGACCTGCGACGCGAGGCTCTCGACGCTGATCGTCGAGATCATGGACGCACTCGGTAGGCCGCCCACTCGCGCGGCGACGTGGAGCAGTCCCGGAATGAACCATCGATCCCCTCGGCCGTAGACCAGGTGAGGGCGAATCACCGAACCCCCGGCGGCGATGATCCGGCGCTCCGCGGACAGGCGACTGTGACTCGCCGCCGACGACGGCGCAGTCGGAGTCGACTCATCCGCGCCCGAGAACGCTCCCCGACCGTACACGCCCGTCGTGCTCACATAGGTGATGTTGGAGATACCCAGCCGCGTCGCCGCCTGAAGGAGCACACGCGTGCCGCCGTCGTTGACATGCCACGCGAGCGCCGAGTCGGTTCCGACATACGAGACACAATGGACTATCGAGTCGACCCCGCGAGCGGCGTCGAGCACCTCGGACAACTGCGTGACGTCGACAGCATCGACGGACCCGTCGCCGCCACCGCTGCGAGAGGTCAGCCGCAGTGAGCGTGATCGTGCCACGCGGGATACCGCGGTCCCGACGAAGCCGGTCGCACCGGTGATGAGCGTTCGAGATTGCATGTCACATTCCGGGAGATGAAAAAGGTAGGCACTACGCTCTTATGGAAGGGGGCAGTCATGGTCCAACAGCAGCGCGCTGCTGAAACCCGAGAGACCCTTGTCAACGCCGCCGCCACGGTCTTCGGTCGACAGGGCTATCGCGCCACGACCTTGAGGGACATCACCAAGGAAGCCGGCGTCACCCAGGGCGCACTCTATTTCCACTTCGAGTCCAAACGCGAGCTCGCCGAAGAGGTCATCCGGCGACAGCACGAGATGTCCAGCGAGATCGGTACGCCGTTCCTGATCTCGAGCGAATCAGGGCTCGCGAGCGTGGTGCGCCTCTCCGGACGACTGGCGAACCAGATCCTGACCGAACCGATCGTGCAGGCCGGGCTACGTTTGAGCACCGAGTCCGCCGACGAACTCGCCGGCGCATCCGAGGCACCGTACCGCGACTGGATAAGCGCTTGCCGCGCCCTGCTCGAACGCGCCCGCGACGCCGGCGACACACGCGCAGACCTGGACCTCGACGCCGCAGCCGAGTTGGTGATCGCGTCCTTCACCGGGACGCAGTTCGTGTCGGCCGCTGTCGCCGGCAGCGCCGACCTCATCGACCGCCTGGGACGCATGTGGCCCCTCCTCCTCGCTGGAATCGCGCGTGACCCCGGGCATCCCGCCATCTCCTCCGCCGACGCACTCATCCGGGACAATGCGCGGGAAGGCACGCCCGGGTAGGGGCCACGCGGACGGTCGCCGACATCGCCATGGCGTCGTCGTCACCGGTCAGAGCCTGGATGCGGATGCGCTCCCCCGGACCTTGCGCCTCCCTCGACGCGACAACCAATTCCAGTCGCTCATCGAACTCCACGTAGCGGTGGAAGCTTCCGTCGAAATGTTGGATGCGCGGACCATGGACCACGGATGCCGTCGCGGCGCCGATGCAGGCTGCTTCGAAGATCACCATCCCCGGTAGGTGGTCGACCGCGTGGTCGAAGAAGAGCGGGTCGGATTCGTCGACCTCGACCCGCCAACGAGAGCGGTCGGGCGGGTGGACGGCGACATTGCGGAGGGTGATCGGCTCGGCCTTGCGGCGGGTGGATGGCACCGGCTCGCGTGGAGGGATGTTCGATCTGAGCCGGGCGTAGACGTTGGCTGCGACGACTCTGAGGTACCCCTGACCTGAGGCCACGCGCGCACCGCCCGACAGCAGCGTCATCTCACTGGTCAGCGAGGACAGCGCACCCGCTCGCGCCGTCACGTCGCGAGCACCGATCAGAAGCCGGTCCGGAGGATGCGATCGCAGCGAACACGCCTCCAGATCGAAGACCATGCGGTCCATGATGAAGGCCCAGTCCAGCGCTGTGGAGTGCAGGAGGTGGGCAGACGCGATGGTCGCCTGTCGAAGAGCCTCGGCGACGAAGCTCGCATCGCTCAACGCGCTCGACATCCCCCCGCGTGGACCGCCGAGGTCGAACTCGAGCACGTCCTCCGAGCTGCGGCGAACCCGCCGCAGCAGCATCTGCCCCCTCGCCTCCTTGTGCACCAGCGAACGATGAACCATCTGCCAATCCGGCCGGGTTCTCGGGCCGGACGGTCCCGGTCGGGCGTGCAGCGCAGCAGCGTCGGGGAGCTGCATCAGTCCATTCATGGGGAAGATTGTAGTTACTACGTTTCTATGGATACGGTGGTTGTGGATAACCCCGCCGGACGGCCGAAGTGGTCTGCTCCGGCCAACGAAGAAACGAGCAAAGATGCGAACTACCCGTGTCGTCGGCATTGCCGCAGCCGCAGTCCTGACCGCTGGACTCACCCTTGGAATCGGATCAGCCGCGGTAGCAGCGCCGTCGTTCAGTGGAGGCGCCAAGACGTGCTCCGTACCCCTGCCCTACGTGAACGTGCAGTCGAAGGCCACGGGACGCGTGAACCACCAGTCCGGCGTGACCGTCTACGGTTCGTGGAACAACGGCTCGACGTATCAGTGGCGGTGGACCAACCACGGCAAGAGCGTGCCCGACTGGAAGACCTTCCTGACCGGTGTGGGGGGCGACATCCAGACAGGAACGGCCTACTGCGGCTTCTGACGAGTTCTCGGCCCTTCGCGATGGCGCTCTGCGTCGGCGCCGCACTCGCGGTCGCCGGGTGCGGAACGGGACCGCAGAGTATTGCAGGCACCGCCGGCGATCCGAGCGACACCTCGATCCGGGCATACCTGGAGTCCAACGCGACCGCCCTAGCGAGCTCTTACGGCATCCAAGACCCTCCCGATGTCGAGATGATCCGCCTCATCGAACTCGACGAGTGGGCTGACACGCAGCGCGAGTGTCTGCGGGAGGCGGGCTTCGATGTGCAGCTCACGGCCGACGGCGAGGGGCTGACGTATCCACCAGCGACCGATACGGCGGTGACGAAGAACCGGAACCTCGCCATCTACACCTGCGAGATGAAATACCCCGTCGACCCGAAGTACATGACGCCGCTCACGACGGTCCAGCTCGAGGACCTCTACCAATACCGCGCCGGTGAGCTCGTGGCGTGTATGGAAGACCAGGGATACACAGTCCCCAGCAAGCCGCCGAGCCAGGAGGTCTTCGTCGAGGACGGCGGTCAATGGTCGCCGTACGAGGGCGTGGCGATCGACGACGGCGACCTCAAGCGCGTGATCGAAGCCTGCCCTCAGGTGCCGGCAGACCTCTACGAACAGTGAGCGCGAAGCCAGCCGGGAACACCCGACGTGGTCCCGCGTCCTCGAGGGCTGCCAGTCGTGTGATCGAGCCGCACCGGAGTCGGCTCCCGGTGGGCGTCGGCGGTGAGGATCCTCCCGGCCACCACAACCGGAACGCGGGAGCCACGGCGACGCCCGGGGAGCGGGAACAAGACGTGAGCAGGACGCGGAACGGCCTGACGCGGCGCGTCGGGCTGTGGCTGGCGCTGGCTGGACTCTGCTTGGCCGTGGGCGCCGCCGTAGGGTGGGCGCTCACCGTCGTGCTCACCCCCGTCGACGATGGATTGGATTCCGACCGGTACACCTTCGTCTCCGTCGAGAGCGGCGAGGTCGGGGCGAGCATCCAGTTGAACACTGTCGCCGAATGGAAGCCCGAGCCGGCGGGGACGAATCGTGCCGTCGGCGTGGTCACCGGGGTTGACACCGACTCCGGCGACGAGGTCGGGCAGGGATCCGTGCTCTACAGCGTCGACCTGCGTCCAGTGGTCGTCGCGCAGGGCGAGGTACCAGCGTTCCGATCTCTCACCACCGGCACGGAAGGCGCCGACGTCACGCAGTTGCAGCAGATGCTCGCAGCCCGCGGTCATTACTCCGGAGCGCTCGACGGCAAGGTCGGAGGCAGCACCGTCGCCGCGATCAAGAGGTGGCAGCAGCAGCTGGGGATCCCGGCCACGGGGGTCGTCGAAACGGGGGATGTCATCTTCGTCCCCATCCTTCCGACTCGCGTCAGCCTGGACGATGCGATCATCTTCCGCGGCGCCACCCTGGCCGGAGACGAGGAAGCGGTCAACAGCCTCCCTCCCGCGCCCATGTTCTCCATGCCGGTCACCGAGGCCCAGGCGATGATGATCCCGACGGGAAGCCAGGTCGAGATCACATCGCCGGACGGGACGACATGGGTCGGGGCCGCAGCCAGGCAGATCACCGAAGCGGCGACGTCGACGATCACGGTCAGCCTGGAGCGAGCTGACGGCGAGCCGATATGCGGCGAGCAGTGCAACCAGATCCCCGTGATCGGGCAGTCGTTGCTCGCCTCCCGGGTCGTCACCGCTGAGACCGTGAATGGGCTGGTCGTCCCGTCCGCCGCCCTGGTCAGCGGCGCTCACGGGCAGATCGAGGTCGTCACCGAAGGAGGGAGGCGGATGCCCGTCGCCGTGGTCGCCGCAGCGCGGGGAATGACTGTCATCGAGGGCGTCGAACGGGGATTGCGTGTGCGCGTGCCCGGCAGGGACCGTTGACGTGCTCCGCGCTCAGAATCTGACGTTCGGCTATCCGCACGCCTCAGAGCCCGCGTTCGCGGACTGGACCGCGGAGTTCACCGCAGGCACCACCACCGCGCTCACCGGCCCCTCCGGTCGGGGCAAGTCCACACTGCTGTACCTGCTCGGCCTCATGCTCCGGCCCACGTCGGGTGAGATCTTCGTCGACGGAAGGCCGGCGTCACGTTCCGATGACTCGACCAGGGCGCACCTCCGCGCGAAGAGGTTCGGCTTCGTCTTCCAGGACGCCGCACTCGACCCCACGCGCACGGTCATCGACAACGTCACAGAGACGGCGCTCTACCGCGGCGTGAGTCGAAGCGCCGCGGCGCATCGGGGGCGTGCGCTGCTGGACCGCTTCGGTGTCGAGGTGCCGTCGAATCGCAAGCCCGGGCAGGTATCGGGAGGTCAAGCGCAGCGGATCGCGCTCTGCCGGGCTCTGCTCAGCGCGCCGGCGATCCTGCTCGCCGATGAGCCCACCGGCAACCTGGACCCGGTCACGACGGCGGTTGTCGTCGATGCCCTCAGGGACCACGCCGCGACGGGCGCCACCGTCATCGTCGTCACGCACTCACCCGACGTCGCGGCCGCCTGCGACCGTCGGATCGAACTATGACGGTCGCGGGATTCCGACTTCAGGTCATCGCGCTGACCCGTGAGGCCTGGGCGACCTCCATCGCCCAGCCGGTCGCGTCGGGCGTCACAGTGCTCGTGGTGATCGGGATGATCCTGACCGTGATGCTCACCTCGGGACGGACGATCGGCGCGGAACAAAAGGTGCTCGCCTCGATCGACACCGCGGGAACTCGCACGCTGCAAGTCCGTGCCGAGGCGGACGCCGGCCTCACCGCAGACGTGCTGACCCGTATCGCCCACATCCACGGCATCGAATGGGCGGCCGCATTCTCGGCGCCGGTCGACGCGACCAACACCGTGATTCCCGATGGCGCCCGAGTGCCGGCAAGACTCGCATACGGCTCGCACCTCGAGCGGCTCGGAGTACCCCGCGGCTCACCACTCCCCGGCGCGGTGGCATACGCGTCGCCGGCTGCACTGGATCTGCTCGGGCTACCCGACGTCGCCGGCTCCATCACGACGACCACCGGCTCGAGCTACGACGTCGTGGGCCAGATCTTGCCGCCCGAGTTCCTCAGCGGATTCGAGCCCGCCGTATTCGTCCCGCAACCCCACGCAACAGGTTCCGAAGCCGTCGCGGCGCTGGTGGTGATCACGGAGGATCCGGCGTTGGTCGGGCCGGTCTCGGATGCGGTGTTGTCCGTGCTCGCGGTCGACGACCCCACGAAGGTGACGATCCAGACGTCAGAGGAGCTCGCACAGCTTCGTCTCCTCGTGCAGAGTCAGCTCGCGAGCTTCTCACGTGGCCTCGTTCTCGTCACCCTCGCGACGACCGGGGTGCTGGTTGCGGTGATCCTCTTCGGACTGGTGATGATGCGCCGGAGGGACTTCGGGCGCCGGCGTGCGCTGGGCGCAACCCGCGGACTGATCGTCGCGCTCCTGCTGACGCAGACGGCGGTTCTCACGCTCACAGGCGTCGGCGTCGGGATGGTCGCGTCGACCATCGCGCTCATCGCAAGCGGAGATCCCCTGCCGGGACCCTCCTTCGGCGCTGCCATCTCAATGCTCACCCTCGCGACCACCATCGGCGCAGCTCTGCTCCCCGCCGTCTTCGCGAGCACCCGCGAACCGATCCGTGAGCTCCGCGTGGCCTGACCGATGCGCCACGCTTCTTTCTTCGATTTACTTAGAACCTCTGCTCTGATTAAAGAACACGGCCTCGCGCTGACTCAGGGTGATAATGACATTGCCATACGCCACGTCACTCCCGGTGCCGAGGCGACGTGCCCGGAAGAGAAGCGCCTGGATGCTGACACCCCACTGCTCCTTGAGCGTCCCGAGGACATCCCACGCGCGGGCGTTCATCGACGTCGACAGAAGGTCACGCATCTCCGGAGCAGGCATGAGCAGTTCGGACGCGAACCGGTTCGCTTGGTCCTCCACAACGCGGCCGCCGGGTTCGGCGTCGCGGTGCATCACCAAGTGTCCGACCGTGAGCGACGTCGAACCGCTGCCTGTAGTAGTCGCTCTTCACGAGGTTGAGCGACACAACCGGGCGGGTCGCGGACTCGAAAGAGTACGCGTCCACCGCGGAGGTCTGCCCGGTGCAGCTGGGGCACATTCGAGGCACGAAGCCGGTACCCGGCAACTGACTCCCGTGGCCTCAGTGGCGGCACGCGTGCGCTCATCGACCCGCTACGTCCAGGATTGGTGACCTAAGGCGGGAGGAGTGATCACAGCTCCAGGCGATGCCCCGCCAAATTGGTTAGGACTGGGTTGTTGTCGGAGTGGAACCAGATAGCGAGACCGCCTGAGCAGTAGCTGACCTCAGCATTGCCGGTTGCAATGTCGGTCGACTGCACGAGTACTCGGTCGTCGGCGGCGAGAGTGTGAATATTGCCCCATGGTTCTATCTGCAGAGTCCATTCGGCGTCCTCTGCGCAAGAGAGCGTAAGCGTGGGTTTTGGGCCCGACTCAGTCATCAGCGTCTCCCTCTCCGCTCAAGTGCGCCACCGCTTGTCATCCAAAGTAGCGGCGCCGGCTGCGCGATGACCGATCGACCAACGAGCGGACACGACTCGGGCGAGGGTCGAGGAAACCCGGGTCGGAGACGGGTCGGGTATTGACTTTCGATGGGTCGTCTATCGAAAGTCAATGCATGGCTTCTGACCTGCCCCGCCCGTCCCTCGCTCTTGTCGTTGTCATCCAGTCAGTTCTGGGCGTCTTGCTCCTCGGCGGCGTGGGGGCGATTGTGTTTCTTCCTGGCACCTCAGCGAACATCGCGGCAACCTTCCCTGAATACGCAGATTTGCGTGGGCCGATGCTCGCGCTGTCCATCGCGATCACCGTGCTCGCTCTCGTCGCGCTGGCCATGGTTGCAGTGCTCGTGCACCGCTCTTACCGCGGAACCGTGCGGACTCGCTCCTCGCTGTTGTGGATCGACGTGATCGTCACCACACTCGCCTGCACTGTCGTGCTCGTGATCATCAGTTTCATCGTGATCAGTAACGCGCAGGCAGGCACACCGTTGCTCGCTCTCATGCAGGTGGCGGCGTGTCTGGCCCTTATTGCGCTCGCGTGGATCGCTCTCTCGCTCCGATCGCGCCTCGGGCACTCGATCCCTTCGCACTGAGCTGGACGAGCTCGTCCCCTCCAGAGCCGATCGGCATCGGCGAACGTCGCGCTGCCGAAAAACCGAGGGCGAAAGCGGACCCTACACGTGTGACAGTCTGGCGCTCATGGTTCATCACGTCGCGGTTGGAGCTCTTGTACGCAACGGGCGCGTACTTATGGTTCATCGTCGACCGGACCTGAATAATGCCCCGGATCGCTGGAGTTTCCCCGGCGGCCACGTCGAACCAGGCGAGACCGCAAGCGACGCACTCACCCGAGAACTGCGCGAAGAGCTCGGCATCGACGTGGTGGTCGCCGGCGAACCCGACCTTTCCGTTGATGAAAACGAGCATCCTGCCGACGGGCTGGTGATTTCCCTCTGGGTCGTCCGGCGGTGGCATGGAAGCCCGGAAAATACGGCTCCTGACGAGACGGACGAATTGAGATGGGTCGATGCCGGGGATCTCAACGGCCTACGACTCGCCCATTGGACCTGCCGGGACGTAGTCCTCAAGCACGCGCCGCAAGCCGTCCTAGCACCGACAATCACAACTGTCTCGGCACTCCAGGCCTGACCGGGGTGGGGGGATCATTCGCCGCGCTGTGAAGCGCCTCTTCGTAAGCTGTTGCCGTGGCAACTGTGCGTGGCGTCGGCTTTGACCTCGACGGCACCTTGTTTGATCATCATGGATCCGCGTCAAGGGGCCTCGACGAGTTCGTTGTATCGCTGGGCGTCAAACCGACCCCTCAGGCACGGGCGGTGTGGTTCGCAGCTGAGGAGATTCAGTTCGAGCGATGGCGAGCCGGTGAGATCAGCTTCCAAGAGCAGCGCCGGGAGCGGCTGCGGAGCGTGCTGCCAGCTCTTGGTGTTCAGCCGCCGGCGTACGGGGCAGAGCTCGACGACCTGTTCGAACATTATGCCCGGGCGTACCGAAGCGCTTGGCAGGCATATCCGGATAGCGTCCGACTGATACATGAACTCCGCTCGGCCGGGCTTCGTGTCGGCGTACTAACCAACGGGACTGAGGAGCAGCAACTCAACAAGCTGAAGGCGATCGGTTTGCTCGATTCTCTCGACGTTGTCTGCACGTCCGAACGGATCGGGGCGCAGAAACCCGCCCCGCACGCATTTCGCGCCTTCGCCGAGGAGCTTGGGGTGAGCACCGAAGAGTGTTTGTTCGTCGGCGACAACGCCGAGCATGACGTTGCCGGCGCCCGTGCTGCAGGAATGCGCGCGCTCCTCATCGACCGTCGGGGCGACCATGCTGACGGTATCGCGGCCTCCGTCTACGAGTGCATCGCGCTGGACCATTGACCGATCGACTTGCGAAACCATGGGGCGATCCTCAGCGACCCGCGACTGGCCCCTCGAACGGCTGAAGCGTAAGCCGCGGTGAGTGTCGCTAGAGTCCGGACATGGAACGGACCGCCCAGACCCTTTACCGAGACTTCGCTGAGCTGGAGGCCCGTGGCGTCTCGGACACGTACTTCGAGTGGGCGCAAAACGTCGCCGAGGACGGTGAAGTGCTGGGACTGATCGAGCAGCTGCCCCCGGCGAAACGGCAACCCAACCTCGTCTTCGCCGCGGCTCGCTACCGTGGCGCGCCGGAGGCCGGGTACCCGCTCTTTCGCGAGTGGCTGACGTCCAACTGGTCCGAGGTCGTCCCAACGGTCATGGATCGCGCCACGCAGACCAATGAAGCCGCCCGGTGCGCCGTCTTGCTCCCTGCCCTGAGCAAGCTCGATGGCCCCGTGTCCCTCATCGAAGCTGGCGCGTCGGCAGGGCTGTGTCTCTACCCCGATCGCTACAGCTACCGCTATGCCACCTCAGGAGGAACCGTCGCCCTCGACCCGCTTGAAGGTCCCAGCACAGTGGTCCTGCCGTGCTCGATCGACACCATCGGCGTGCCCGACGGCATCCCTGAGGTGGTCTGGCGAGCCGGCGTAGACCTCAACCCCATCGATGTCCGCGACGACAAGCAGCTGGCCTGGCTGGAGACGCTTGTGTGGCCGGAGCACGAAGCGAGACGCCTCCGTCTCCGCGCCGCAGCCGCCATCGCTGCAACCCAACCCGCCGAACTCATTCGAGGCGACATTCTCGAGGAGATCCCGGCGCTGATCGCGCAAGCACCGGCGGGATCGCACGTCGTCGTCTTCCACAGCGCAGTCCTCGTCTACCTTGCGCCCGATCGTCGCGAGGCCTTTGCCGACCTGATGGCAGCCATGCCAGATGTTACCTGGATCAGCAACGAAGGCGCCCGCGTACTTCCGTCCATCGCGGATCAGCTCGACTCCGCTCCCGACGGTCGGATGGTGCTCGCCGTCAACGGCGAGGCAGCCGCACGAACCGGACCACACGGCCAGAGCTACGAATCGATCCCTCCCGCTCGCTAGAACACGATCACTGCCCGCACGACGCCCGACTCTCGTGCGGGCGGCGTAGCCGAGAGACTGCACCTTCATACTTGTGACGTGGCAAGCATCGACGAGTTGAACCAACGGGCAAACGTCGGGCAACGTGCTGCTGTCGCGGCTACATTCCGACTCCTGGGGGAACCACCTCATCCGAAATTGGTGTCGACCGACAGTGATGACCACAGGGTGCTCGTCGGCCGATGAGGCAGCGACTCAATTCAGTCGTGGCCTTCCCGCCGACACTCAGCGATATGCGGTTGAGGCTGGCGAAGTGCGCTCTGCAAGCGGTTGCTAAGCGCAGCTCGGAGCGCCAGCGGAGAGCGGAGTCTGCAAAGAGCGAGCAGGGCGAACGGAGCTGGCATCGGCCGCTACACTTGCGCTGTCGGAGGGAGGACCTCCGGGATACTCTGCGCGACAACTGGTTGGTCCCTCGAGATGTGGTGCGTAATGCACGCATCGGGCTTCGCGCCGAGTCCGCAAAAAGTCCGCAGAATCTCCGATTCGCATCGATTCCGCGCTTCCCTCACCAACCGACAACCCGCGGAATTCCGCGGATCTCCATGCTTCCCCTCACACCTCAATCACCCTGATGCCGTTCATCAACAACTGCAGACGCGACGGTCGCGGACGTGTGACAATTTGCGGGGAGTCGTCGGATCTGTGTGGGTACCGTCGTCGTCGACCAGCAGCCCGCCCTCCGCTCCTCTCGCGGGCTCGCACGGCATCCGAGTTGCCCACATTTTGCCCACACTTTCGCGAAAACGACCCACAACCGACATGATCGAGGAGCATCAAAGCTGCCTCTGCTTCCGCGGAATTACGCGGTTTACGGACCAATTGGTCGTTCTTCGTTAACGCCGGGGTTCAGTTCGACTCCCGCCGTCGCGTCGGGTCGTGAGTCCTCTCCCGCTCAGCGCTGCACAACGTCTCCCGAGCCCGACACGCGCACGTCGGTGCTCGGGTCGCCGGAGTACGTGACTTGACCGCTGCCCGAAAGGTCGACGGAGAGACTGTCGCTCGCCGAAACATCGACTTCGCCCGATCCGGAGAGGTTGACGACGGCATCCTGCGCCTCGAGCTCTTGGGCGTCGACGTGGCCGCTGCCCTCCAGGTCGACGGAGAGCTCGGCGGCGGAGCCCGTCAGGACGACGTCGCCCGACCCGGACAGCCGTACCTCGACACGATCGGCGTCGAGGTCCGACCAGTCGACGTCGCCCGAGCCATCGAGGTCGAGCTGTACGGTGCCGTCTGCGGAGACCGTCGCCTCGACATCGCCGGAGCCGTTCAGCTCGATCAGCTCCAGCCGGAGCACGGTCAGCTCGTACCGCACGTCGCCCAGCCCCATCGTGAAGCCAGGCTCGGCGGCCAGTACGAGGGTGTCGCCGTCTACCTCGGAAGTGAGACGCTCGATCACCCCCTCCGGAGCGTGCACCGTGAGTGCCGGCTCCCCCTCCGACACGACGAGATCACCGGATGTGTCGAGGACCACATGCGACACCTCGTCGATGTCTCGCTCCTCGGAGGTCATCGGCCCGACGGGGATCATCAGTGAGCACCCCGACAGCGCGAGGACCGACGCCGCGATCACGAGGGCGCCCGGCAGTCGGCATCCGATTCCATTCATCGGTGTCTCCCTCCTTCAGCGAAGGTGTGCCGTCAGGTCAACGGGCGGCCACCGACATCCCCTTGCCGGATGAAGGGCGACGCCGCGGAGAGCTTGAGCGCTCACAGCCATGCCCTTCGTCACCATGATGGGAGAACAAGCGCGCTCGTGCCACCCACCTGCGGAATCACCCGAGGTGCTGACGGGCGAAGCCGCCGAAGTCGGTGAGCGCGGTGCGCGCGGCATGGAGCACAGCGTCGGCGGCAGACCGGCCAGATGCGCGAACGGTGGCGAGACCCGCGGGTCATCGCGTGCCGGGCCGGGCGACAGATTGGTTGCGGCGAGCTCTTCCGAAGTACGGCCGGTCGAGGGTGTCGTTGTCGTCCGCGGAAGCGCCACCCACCGCGACCCAGCCGGCACGTGATCGCGCTCGTAGCTGAACGGGTTCAGCCGAGTGCGACGAAGCGCGCGGTCGCACCGCGGAAGGTGCTCGCCGGGCCGGCGCCCGAATAGCCCAGAGCATCAGTCGAGCCCGGCGGTGTCTCAGAGTGACGATCGACGAGTCGGCGATGCACGACGAGACGGTCACCGCGCGGACGAAAGAGCGCGCCCGCTCGAACGAGCACTCGGGCAGAAAAGGAGGTCATGGTTGCTGCTTCGTGATGGGCGCCGGCGACCCGGAGGCGCGCGACCGGCGGGGAGGAGGGGATGTCGATGGGCTTGCGGCTACGCGGCTTCGGCATGGCTCTGGCATTCGATGCAGGCGGCCGCGTACGGGAGCACCTCGAGCCGCGCGGGTGCGATCTGCCGACCGCACCGGGTGCATCGGCCATATGTCCCCTGGGTGATCCGATTCAACGCCGCGGTGATCTGCTCGATCGTGACGCGGTGGGATGCCGCCGTCTGATAGGCGACCGGGTCGATGCTCGGAAGAGCGAAGGGCTCGATCTCTTGAAGGGCCGCGAGCCGCTCCTCTAGCTGTCGCTCGAGCTCGCGCTGCGCCCCGGCAAGAGGGATGGCCTCAGTACTTTCGATGGTCATGGTGTGCTCCTTGGGTACAAAAAAGCGCCGCATGTGCGACGCGCTGGGTGTCCGGTTGGACCGATCGATGGAATCGGGTCCTACGGGGGCGCGACGCGACGGGTGGGCTGCACGAACAGTCCGTCCGCGTCGGTCCGCCGGGGCGGCAGCACCTCGTGGCGGGCGCCTGCGATGTCGACCACCGCAGTCACCACGGAGGCGTCGGTGAGACGCTCCGTGCGGTGCGGGCGGGCCATCGTGATCATGGCCATCACCATAGCCCGGTTCCAGAAAAAGGCAAGTCAGCGGGATTTCCGCAGATCCGGCGCACCGAGTTGACTTCCCTGGGAAGACGGCTATGGTCGGGGGTTCACCCGCCAGCCAACCAGGGGAAGCGAGTCGTCATGTCAGACAGATCGCCGCGAGCACGCGACGCGAAGAAGGTCGCTCAGTCGTCGCTCAAGGAGAAGCGCGCCGAGAAGCGCTCGAGCCAGGAGTCACGAGCGTTCATCAAGCCACGCAAGGGCGCGTCCGGTTGACGAACGACGCGGGCTCCTCGCCCCGAGGAGCCCGCGGCACCATCTCGATCACTCCGCAGACTGCGACGAGTACGTCAATCGCGGAACTGCCACCACCCGGCGCCAGATCTCCCCGACGTGGATGGCCGCCGCCGCCCTGATCCGCGCATCGGTCGGCAGTCAGTTGTTCTCGCCGGAGACGTCGATGAGCACCTTGCCTACGGCGCCCTTCTCGACGGCGTCGTGGGCCGCCGCCGTCTCCTCCAGCGGGAACCAGGTGAGTGGCAGTCCGGCGCCCTCACCGACGGGAAGCGCGCCGTCGCGCAGGGCCGCGGTGATGTCCTCGGCTGCAGCTGACAAGGCGCCTTCGCCCACCGTGTACAGCAGCAGCCCCTGGATCCGCACGTTCTTCGCGAAGGTCGGCCGCACGGGGATGGTGGCCTCCTCGCCGCCGTTATCGGCGTAGTACGCGATCGAGCCGTGGTTGGCGACGACCTGCCCGTCGAGACCCGCGTTCTGCGCGATCGACACCTCGACGATGTGGTCGACGCCGCCGGGTGCGAGCGCGGCGACCTGCTCGGCGGCGGCGTCGTCGCGATAGTTCACGATGTGGTGAGCACCCGCGGCGCGCGCCAGCGCGGCCTTCTCTTCACTCGAGATCGTCGCAATCACAGTCGCGCCCGCCCACACCGCGAGCTGAATGGCGGCGTGACCGACCGCGCCCGCTCCCCCGGCGACCAGCACGACGCGTCCATCGAGCGAGCCCGGCGACAGCCGTGCAGGCCCGAACTCGTGCACGGTGAGTGCCCGATGCGCTGTCATCGCGGGCACGCCGAGGCTCGCTGCGACATCGAAGCCGACGCCGTCGGGCAGCTTCACCGCCCGCGCGGCCGGGACGACCGTGTACTCCTGCGCGGTGCCGGTCGGGCGCTGGTGCTGGGCGAGGTACAACCACACGCGGTCTCCGACCGCGAGTTCCGTCACACCGTCGCCGACGGCATCCACCACCCCTGCGCCGTCCTGATTGGGCACGACCTCGTCGAACGCCGGCTTCGCTCCGCTTCCTGCGCGCGCCTTCCAATCGGTCGGGTTGACGCCTGAAACGGCGACCCTCACGCGCACCTCCCCTGGCCCGGGGAGAGCGGGCTCACGCTCTGCAAGCGAGAGGACGGACGAGCTGCCGGTGCGGGAGTAGACGATCGTTCGCATGTCGTCAGCCAACGCGCCGGCTGCCATGGGCATTTCCGATCGGCCTGGGCACGCCGCACGGGGAACGACGTTCTCGCACCCTGCAGGGTCAGGAACTGCTGCTGGAACTCGACGAACGATCGGGCAAGTAGGGCTCGATGGCGGCGGCGAGCTTCGCCGGCGACATCGACTGCAGCCAGATGCGACCCGGTCCATGGATCTCCGCAAGGAACAGCGAGTCACCGAAGAACTTGTTCTTGATGCCCTTCACCGAGCTGAACTCCAGGTGCATTTCGGCCTCGAACATCGCGAGGTGCCCGGGATGAATGAGCAGGGACTGACCGGCCGTCAGCTCGTACTCGGTGATCTCCCCGGCCAGCTGCACCCACGCCGTGCCGTTCCCGGCCAGCCTCTGGAAGACCACTCCCGCGCCGCCGAAGATGCCGGCGCCGAGCTTCTTCTGCACCCCGACCGACACCTCGACTCCGGCGGTGCTCGCCGAGTACGACCCCTGCTGGACCATGAACGAATCCGCGGCGTCGATGTCGAGCTGTCGGATCGTGCCCGGCAGCTGCGCGGCGAACGCGAGCAGCCCGCCCTGCGCGGGAGCCGTGTACTCGGTCAGGAACAACTGCGCGCCGCCGAGCACCCGCTTGAGACCGCTCATGAAACCGCCCTGCCCGCCGGTGCCGTGCACGGTCGAGGTGTCCAAGGCGAAGCCGGGCGACATCCACGCGACGTCACCGCCCTCAGCGACGATCTTCTCCCCAGACTCGAGCGTCAGCTCGAGAATCGGCATGGTCGTACCCGCGATCGTCGACTTCATGCGATCCAAACTATTCACTGACTCGGCGAGACGAGCGCTATTCACTGGAGCGGACCTCTGTGCTAGCGGGCGGGCCAGCTTCGCAGTTCGACGATGAGTTGATCGAGACATTCGGATTGGCCTGGCTTCGGAGAAACACAGCCCGAGCTCGGCGGCGTGGATCGCATTCCACGCCCTCACCGCACTGGGATCAGCACCATACCCCCCGACCATGACCTCGAACGACCGCGGGTCTTTCCGTGATGCCCCCATGCGGCCCGCGACAACTCTCTGAGAGGGTCGCCCAGATGTGCTCTCTCCCAGTCGACGATCGGGCCGCTCGGTCATTCACCCCCCGTCCGCGTCATCCGCCAACCGTCGCGGCACGGAACGCGCGCCGAGTGCGGCACCGGCCGACGCCCCGACGACGCAGAGCACGGCAGCCCATTGCGCCGGCGACAGCGACTCCCCCAGCACGACCAGCCCGACGAGGGCCGCGGCGGCAGGTTCCAGGCTCATGAGGATCCCGAACAGCTGTGGCGGCATCCGGCGCAGGGCCTCGAGGTCGAGCGTGTAAGGGATGACGGACGACAGCACCGCCACGCCCAGCCCCGCCGCCAGGACCCCCGGGTGCACCAGCGCCGCTCCACTCTCGGCGAGGCCGACGGGTGCCGCCACGATCGCCGCGACCGCCATCCCCAGTGCGAGGCCGTTCCCCTCGGTGGTGTGGCGGCCGAGCGCGGCACTGGCGAGGATGTACAGACCCCAGCACGCCCCGGCCCCGACCGCGAACAGCACTCCGAGCAGGTCGAGGTCTCCGCCGCCTTCCATCAGCAGCACGACGCCGGCCGCCGCGAGGAGCGCCCAGGCGGCATCGCGCCAGCGCCTCGAGCCCGCGAGCGCGACCGCGAGCGGGCCCAGCAGTTCGATGCTCACAGCAATCCCCAGCGGAATCCGGGCGAGCGCCAGATAGAAGAGCAGATTCATCAGCGCGAGCACCGCGCCGTAGACGATCACGCTCCCCCACGCACGACGCGTCATCCGCAGCGGCGGGCGCCAGACGAGAAGCAGAATGACCGCCGCGAAGAACAGCCGCAGCGTCACCGTGCCGAAGCTGCCGACGGCGTCGAAGAGGCTTTTTGCGAGGGCGGAGCCCAGCTGGACGCTGAGGATGCCCAGCAGCACCAGTCCTGTCGGTGGGACGCGGCCGAAGAGCCGCCCACCCCACGACGTCAGGGGTCATCACGTCGGCATGCGCCGCGTATGGTCCTGTCGTCAGCGGTCAAGGTCACCCGTCCAGTCTTGACGATTTGGCGCCGGCTGTCACCCCATCTGCCGCGCCGGCGCTCCCCGCCACTGTCAGAGCGAAGGACGATGACGGATGCCGCAGCCCTCGGCTGCGGCATCCGTCATCGTTAACGCGGTGCGACGCGCGTCGTCACCCTTCTCTGTCGCGGCGTGCGGGTTGACGTCGGAGATGACGCGGAAACGGCGCGACCACCGGGCGAGGAACGAATCCTCTCCCGGCGGCCGCGCCTGGGTCGCTTACTCGAACGGGTCGAAGTAGGCCACCGTCGCTGCGTCCATGTTGCTGTCGAGCCCTTCCGGTCCGTACGGGATGGTGCTGACGCCGGTGACGAACACGCGTCGCGAACCATCGGCCGTCTGGTCGACAGCCACGCCGTTCGCCCCGTCGCCGGCTCCCGCCGCGTCGTACCCCGCCGACCAGATCTGCTCGCCGGTGCCCATGTCGTACGCGATCGTGAGGTAGTCCCAGCCCGTGTCGACGTTCGCGGACTCGCCGGTGACCACGGCGCGCGTGCCGTCCTCGGTCAGCGCGACGTCCCAGGCGATGTCCGTCCCGTGGGCGGTGCCGTCGTACCGCGCAGCCCACCGCTGCTCACCGCTGGCCACGTCGTAGGCGACCGTCGCGTAGTCCATGCTGGAACCGCCTTCCACGTTGCCGGCGACCACGACCGTGCTGCCGTCGGGGCTCAGGGCAAGTGACTGCGGCGTATCCGTGAGCGCCTCTCCGTACCCGAGGGCCCAGCGCTCTTCGCCGGTCGCCAGGTCATATGCCACGGTCTCCCAATCGTTCTGACGGTCGGTGTTGGCGACACCACCCGCGACGATCACGGTGTCACCGGTGATTGCGATGTTCTCCGCGATGTCGACCATGCCCTCGGAGCCGTTCCGCAGGACATCCCACAGTTGCTCGCCGGTGGCGGCATCGTAGGCGACGGTGCCCCAGTCGGTGAGACCGGTGTTCTCACCCTGGCTCTGCCCGGTGATCACGACCGTCGAACCGTCGTCGCTCACCGCGATGCCACGCGCGTCGTCCGTGCCGCTCACCGGGTCGTCGTACCGCGCGACCCATCGCTGCTCACCGGTCGCGGCGTCGTAGGCCACGGTGGCGTAGTCGAGCTGCGACTCGCCCACGTTCTGGTACCCGGTGACGTAGACGGTCGCGCCGTCCGGACTGACGACCAGGTCGTTGAGCGAGTCGTAGGCCGCGCCCGGACCATCGAGACGAGCCTCCCATCGCCGCTCACCCGTTGCCCCGTCGTAGGCCGCGGTCAGGTAGTCGGCACCGCTGGTTCCGGCGACGTACAGCGTCTCGCCGTCGGGGCTCATCCCGAAGCCGGTCGGCTCGTCGCCACCGCCGTTGCCGGTCGCATCCCACTGCTCCTCCCAGAGCACGTCACCGGTCTCGGGGTCGTACGCTGCTGTCAGGAAGTCGGCCACGAGCGCGCCTGCCGACGGGGGCCGGGCGAACCCGCTCATGTAGACCCGGTGACCGTCGGGGTGAAGGAGCACCTCGCTGCCGACATCCGTCGAGTTCCCCCACTGCCCGCCGGCGCCGTCGTAGCGAGCGGACCAGTCCTCGTCACCCGGCTGCTTCGCCCGCAGCACGATCGGCGACCTCACGGTGTGGCTGCCGTCGGTCCAGGAGAGCTGCCCTGCGAGGTAGTCGAAGACCGCGGTCTCTTCGCCGGCCGTGAAGGTGACGGCGTACGACGCGGTCTCGCCCGGCGCGATGGTGAGAGTGCTCGGCTCGACGCTGGCAGCCACTCCGGCGAGGCCGGTGACCGACGCCGTGTAGGTCGCGGCCCGGTCGTCGACGTTGGTCACCGTGCGGGTGACGGTCTGGGTGCCGTCGAGGAGACCGATGCCGATCGACGGTGTGTTGAGGTCGCTCGGGTCCAGCGAGCGCCCGTCCGCCTCGAGGCCGTCACAGGTGTCGGCCGGCACATTGCGGGTCGAACCGCACAGGAACGCCAGCCAGTCGTCGACACCGCTCTCGTAGACCAGGCCGGGATCCGCTGCGCTGGTCGGCTGCACGTGTCCGGCACCCTGCTTGAAGATGAGGTTGGGATCGCTGGAGGACTCGCCGTCCAGGACGTCCGACCCGGTGGTCATCAGCGCCGACTTGATCGCCATCGGAGACCAATCGGGGTGCAGGTCCTGCAGCAACGCGGCCAGTCCCGTGACGTGCGGCGCCGCCATCGACGTGCCGCTCATCAGATTGAAGTCCATCCCGCCCTGACCGGGAGGCGCCACGGCGGCCAGGATGTCCTGTCCCGGTGCGATCACGTCCGGCTTCAGCACGTCGCCGTTGCCGGCGACGAGCGGGCCGCGAGAAGAGAACCCGGCCGTGTAGGGCGCGGCACCCCCGTTCGCGATGACGGCCTTCTCGATGCTCGCGGTCGCTCCGGCGGACGCCGCGTAGGCGCTGATCGCACTCGCGTCGGTATCTTGCAGATGCACGGTGGGCACCGAGTGGAAGTCGGCGTTGAGGGAGTTCTCGAACGCGTTCACGAAGATCATGCCGATGCCACCCGCTTCCGCGACCGCGCGTGAAGAGTCCACGCGGGCGATGTCGCCGCCGCGCTCGCAGAGCACGATCTTGCCGGTGACCTTGGCGGGGTCCAGGCCGGGCTTGCCGTTGTTGGCGCTCGCCGGATAGCAGCGCACCGCGGAGACAGCCGAGGCACCGGCGGCGCGCGCGGCGGCTCCGGTGATCAGCGGGGCGGGGCCGACCGCCGCGCTGCTGAGCGAGACGCCCGCATAGCGCGCGCCGTTGCCCAGCACCACGGCGCCCGTCGTCGTACGGTCGTGGGTGCCGGCGGCGACGGTGGTGAGCCAGGGCCCGGGGTGGGCGACCGTGGCCCCATCAGGGCCGTCGTTGCCGGCGGATGCCGACACGAAGATCCCGGCGGCCGCGGCATTCAGGAACGCCGCCTCCGTGGGCTCGAGGAAGTCCGTGCTGGATCCCGACACCGAGTAGTTGATGACATCGACGCCGTCGGCGACGGCCTTGTCGATGGCGGCCACCATGTCGGAGGTGTAGCCGTTCGCGGTGGAGCCGTCCTCGACCGACCACAGCGCCTTGTACGACGCGATCCGGGCGCGAGGTGCGATGCCGGAGATCTCACCGAACGGGTCGGCAGGCCCGGTCACGTCGATGCCGTGGTTGCCGCCGGCGGTCGACGCGGTGTGCGTGCCGTGACCGTTGTAGTCGCGAGGTGAGAGGAACTCCCATGGCAGCTGCTGCGCAACACCTTCGTTCCCGCCCCAGGCAGCATTGAAGTACTGCGCCGTGACCAGCTTGTTGTTGCAGAGGTTGGCGTCCCACGAGTCGTCACCGACGGTCTCAGCCGACGCGCAGGTGCCGCGGAAGCCCTCCGGCTTGCCCTGATAGGCGAGCTTGTTCGACCCGTCGCGGTCCGAGAAGCTGCCGACCTCGGGCCAGATGCCGCTGTCGATGACGCCGATGACGATGTCCTCACCCGCTCCGGGCGACTTTTTCCCGCCCGTGGGACCACCGAGCCGGCCCCACAGGCCGTCCTCGCCGTCCAGTCCGAGGAAGTTCGGCGTCGACGACGTGTCCGCCTCGACGGCCTCATCCGGATGCACCGCCACCACGTCGGGCTGCGCCTCGAGTTCAGCAGCCTGTGCGGGGGTGAGCTCGGCCGCGAAGCCGTTGAAGCTGTAGACGTAGCTGTACGAGGGCGCGCTCCCCTTCACCTTCGCCAGGGCGGCTCGCTGCTGCCCCTTGAGGTGGGTGCTGTACGCCTCCACCGCGGCGTCGGCAGGATCCATCTTGGAGCCGCCGCGGGGTTTCGTCGCCTTCAGTCCATCCACGCCGCCGTCGTAGGCGACGACCGGCGCGAGTTCCATCTGGACCACATACGTCTGGGGCTCACCCGCTTCCGGGGTGGCGGCCTGCGAATCCTCTGCGCGGGTCACCTCCATGCCGCCGCGGGCCTCGCCGCCGTCTTCCACGGGAGCCGCGGTGAAGACGCCGCCCGGCGCCGCGGGAACGGTCGCAGCGAACGCGCCGGCCGGTGCCGCCGTGGCTGCGAGCGCCACGGCGGTTGCCAGCGCGATCGTCACTCGCGGCGGGGTGAATCGCCGCTGTCGTTGTCTCAGATATCTGGTCACAGTCTCTCCTCGCGCGCGGATGATTCGATTCACACGTTGCGTTGCAGGTTACGGACGGGTGAATGGCGCCGGCATCCGTGACCTACACTGACTTTTGCTCGCGCCCCACCCGAGGGAGTGGCAGTCATGCCTCAGCAATCCGCTCCACCCGCAGGCGGGGTGTCGCCCGTGCTGGTCGGTCGTCACGCCGAATTCACCGCGCTGACGGCTGCAGTTTCGGCTCCTCCCGCCCTGATCGTCATCCAGGGTGAAGCCGGCATCGGCAAGAGCCGGCTGGTCCGTGAACTCCTCACCGCCGTGTCGGGCACCTCCGCGGTGCTGGTCGGTCATTGTCAGCAGCTTCACGACCCGTTTCCGTTGGGGCCGGTGCTCGACGCGTTCCAGCACCATGGCGACCTCATCGAGATCGAGGGGCTGAGCCCGGTCGTCGGGAGCCTCGCTCCGCTGGTGCCGGAGATCGCCGATCGCCTGCCGGTGCAGCCGGAGCGACCGGCGGATCAGCGGGAGGCACGGCATCAGATCTTCCGTGCGGCCACGGAGCTGCTCGAGCATGTGTCGCCCGCGGTCCTGGTGCTCGAGGATCTGCACTGGGCCGACAACGTCACCTTCGACTTCCTCACGTATCTCATCGCGCACCAGCCCGCGAAGCTCGCCGTCATCGTCACGAGTCGCATAGATCTCGGAACCACTCCCGTCGGTGAGGCGTTCGCCCGGGCGCCCGCCGGCCGCACTCGGAGCGTTCGGCTCGCGCCGCTCGACGTCGCCGAAGTGGGCGAGCTCTCCCGCCATCTGCTGGGCATCGACGTGCCGGATCCGATCGCGACCGGCCTGTACGACGTCACCGGCGGTGTGCCCTTCGTCGTCGAAGAGGTCCTCCGGACACTGCTGGCGCGCCTCCCCGCCGCGGAGATCCCGAGTCACCCGGACGCGCTCGCCGCGTTGTCGGTCTCCACGGCGCTCCGCGATGTCGTCGTGCAGCGGCTGACCACCCTCGACGCGACAGCCCGGGAAGTGATCGATGCGGCAGCCGTGATCGATCTCGCCATCGATCCCGTCCTCCTCGTCGAGATCACCGAGTACGACGCCCGTCAGGTGGCGACCGCGCTCACGGCGGCGCACGCGGCGGGGCTCCTGCACGATCACGAGGGGCGCATCCGCTTCCGCCACGTACTCGCCCAGCAGATCGTCTACGAGGCGACGCCTCTGCCCACCCGCCAGTGGTGGCACGCCCGGGTCGCGCTGGTGCTCGAGGAGCGGAACGATCCGATGCTCTCGGCGAGGATCGCGCACCACTACCAGCGCGCCGGCCGGGTCAGGGAGTTCGTGCAGTGGGCAGAGGCCGCAGCCGACGAGGCGGTGCGCCACGGGAACGAGGCTGCGGCGGCCGAGTTCCTGCGCGAGGCCACCGCGGACATGGCCGCCCTCTCGCTCGACGACCGCGTGCGCATCGCGACGAAGCTCGGGCGGGTGTCGGTCGACGGGCTGGCTCACGCCGAAGCCGCCCCGATCCTGACCCGGCTGCTGGACAGCCAGCAGCTGACGCAGGCGGCTCGAGGCGAGCTCCGCTTCGCCCTCGGCAGGCTGTACCGCCAGCAGGGCTTCGCACGCGACGGCTACGGCGAGATCGAGCGCGCGGTCGATGACCTCTACGAGCGGCCCGACCTCCAGGCGCGCGCGCTGGCGGTGCTCGCGGCTCCGGAGACCGTCGTCGATGTGCCGCTCGAGGTGCATCTCGCCCGCTCCGTTCAGGCCGAACAGGCGGCGAGGCGAGCCGGATCGCCGGATGTCGAGCTCGGGGTGCGGATCGCTCGGGCATCGCTTCTCCTGGAGCAGGGCGATCCGTATGCGTGGCAGCTCATCGACTCCGCCCGTCACGACTCCGTCCTCCTCACCCAGCCGCGGGAGCACGCCCGAGCTGCGATCAACTGGGCTCAGGGCGCGCTCCACATCGGATACGTGAGCCGCGCCGACGAGCTGCTGAGCGAGGGGCGGTCGATCGCGGAGCGTTCGGGCTCACCGCGGCTGCTCGAGGTGTACGAACTCGTCGGCGCCATGGTGGACCATGCCGCCGGCCGGTGGGACGGTCTTGCGGAACGCGCGCACGACTTGGCCTCGCGCGTGTTCGGCTTCGGCGCCGCATCCTTCGAAGCCGAGTACCTGAATTGCCTCATGCTCGGCTCTCTCGGCAGCACCGTGGAGGCGGCCGAGCGTCTGACAGAGCTCATCCGCGAGTGCGAGAGGGTGGGCGCCGCGTGGCCGTTGATCCCCGCGCGCGCAGCACTCGCCCGGCTTCGGCTGATCCTCGGCGATGCGCGCGGCGGCTTCGACGAGTCCACGGCCGCTCTCGAACAGATCCAGCGCAAGGGAATGTGGACCTGGGCGGCTGATGCCCTCATCTCCCTGGTGGATGCCGCCTCCGCGCTGGGCAGAACTGACGACGTGCGTCCCCGGGTGACGGCGATCGGCGTGCACGTCCGTCAGGTCGAAGCCCCGGCCATCTCCGTGGCGGTGACCATGTGCGAAGCCCTCATCGCGCAGGTCGACGGCGACGGCGAGGCTGCAGAGCAGCTGATGTCCCGCGCGCGGTCCATGGCGCAGGCGGCAGGCCTGGTTCAGCCGGCCGCGCAGACGACCGAGCGGCTGGGCGACTGGCGCTGCGCCCGTGGTGCAGCCGACGGGCCGAGCCTGCTCGTCGAGGCGCTGACCGCGTACGGCCGCCTGTCGGCACGGCAGGACATCGCCAGAGTCACCCGGACGATGCGCCGGCACGGGGTTCCCGTCCCGTACCCGTGGCGCGGCGGGCGCCCCGCGCACGGCAACGATCTGTCCCGACGCGAGCGCGAGGTGGTCGGACGAGCGGCCGCCGGACGGACGAATCGCGAGATCGCCGCCGAGATGTTCCTGTCGCAGCGCACGGTCGAGAGTCACATGTCGAACGCATTACGCAAGCTCGGGCTGCGCTCCCGCGACGAGCTCGATGCCGGCCTTCTCGAGGCTGACCCGCACGGCTGACATGCGAACGCGGGTGACTCGCCCTCAATCCTTCGACGGCCCGAGGTGCGGGGCTCAATCCTCGGCAGCGCTCCCGGACACTGCACCGGTGCCGACCGACTCCGGCAGCTCCCCCGGACGGAACTTCGGCAGCCGGCTGGCCGGCACGATCGCGAGGGCGCTCACACCCGAGAGGATCAGCAGTCCGATCTTGAGCGCACTCAAGCGCGCTTCCTCGTTGAGGGCCACGGCGGCGTCGACCTGCTCTGCGGTCGCGTCCGTCTGCTCGGTGAGCGTCGCCTCGAGGCGATCGTTGCTGACGAAGTTCACGCTGTCGAGGTCGACCTGAGAGACGAGCTCGGGCGGCAGCTCCGGGTGCTCGACGAGCGATGAGACCACGTTGAGGCTCAGGATGCCGACCAGCAGGGCACCCGAGACCGCCGTTCCGACCGCCGAGGCGAGATTCTGCGTCGTCCCGCGCACCGACCCCACATCGCCGGCCAGTTCCTTGGGCGAGGCGGTGACGAGCACGTTGAAGACGAGGGTCACGAGTGCCCCCTGCCCGACGCCGAAGACGAACAGCCCGAGGATCGTCGGGAGCGTCTCCCAGTTGTTGGTGACGACAATCGACAGCCAGATCAGGGCGATCGTGGTGAGTCCGAACGAGAACATCCCGATCGTCCGCGGCGTGAAACGCCGGTAGAAGCGCACCACCAGCATGGCGGTGAAGAACACCGTCAGGTTGAAGGGCAGCATGGCGAGCGAGGTGTCGAACGGCGTCCTGCCCTGGACGATCTGGATGTACAGCGGGATCGTGAAGTTGAGTGCCGCCTCCAGGCTCACCACGATGAACATCGCGTAGACGGCGGCCCGCTCACGCGACGATCCGAAGACCGAGAGGCTCACGAGCGGGACCTTCCCGGCCTTCGTGCGACGCCGCGTCCACAGGAAGAACAGCTGGACGAGCACCACGCCGATGAGGATCAGCACGGGCGCCGGCGAGACGCCGGCGATGTCGAACGGGGCGGCCGGGCGCGCGAGCAGGAGCCCCCAGTTGTTGAGGTTGTTGACACCGAGAGTGAGCGAGATGATGCCTAGGCCGATCAGCACCGCGGCGATGACGTCGATCTTGATCGCCGGGTTGCCCGGCAGTCCGCGCAACCAGAAGCTCAGCACGAACACCGCGACCGCGAGCAGCAGCACCACGATGAACACCTGCCGCCACCCCACGAGCGTCGCCAGCGTGCCTCCGATGAGGAAGGCGCTGACGCCGGCCAGCGCACGCGCCGAGCCGAGGGAGCCGATCGCCGTCTCCTGCTGACCGCCGCGATAGTTCTCGGCGATGAGGGCCACCAGCGAGGGCACGATGATCGCGGCTGACGCACCGGCGAGCGCCTGGGCGAAGATCACGTAGCCGACCGAGGGGCCGAAGATCATGACGAGCGCCGAGACGGCGAAGAGGGCGACGACGATGCGGAAGACGGTCACCCAGCCCACGCGCTGGCCGATCTTCGCACCCACCATGACGAGAGCCGCGACGACGAGCCCGTAGGTCACGATCGCGGTGCTCACATCGGTGGGCGGCACGCCGAACGTCTCGACCATGCCTCCGAGTGAGACAGGGAGCGCCGCGACGTTGTACGACATCAGGATCTGGGCGAGGAAGAGTCCGATCATCGGCACCCAGGAGGCCCGAGCGGTGTTCACCGTGACGTTCTGCGGAGTGGTCATGTCGAAGATCCTCCTGAGAAGTGCGAGCTCGAGGCGAAGATGTTCAGGCCGAGGGCACGAGACAGGTAGGCCGTGGCCACCTGACCGCGAACACTGTTTCCGGCGGAGTCGAGCGGCGGCGAGTAGGTCCCGATGCCCACCTTGCCGGGCGCGACGGTGACCAGTCCGCCCGCGACGCCGGACTTGCCCGGCAGTCCGATCTCGAAGAGCCACTCGCCCGACCGCTCGTAGAGGCCGGTGGCCGCGAGCACGGCGAGCAGGTCTCGGCAGACTGCGGCGGACACCACGCGGTCGCCGGTGAGCGGATTGACGCCCCCGTCAGCGAGTGTGGCGCCCATCACGGCGAGGTCGCGCGCGTCGACGAGCAGGGAGCATTGCCTGGTATAGACATCGACGACCTCGAGCGGGTCCACCCGGATGCGGCCGTAGCTCTCGAGCAGTTGTGCGATCGCTCGATTGCGGTGGTTGGTCTCCGCCTCCGACCGGTAGACGGCCTCGTCGACGACCAGCTCGCGACCCGCGAATTGCGAGAGACCGGACCGCACCGCTTCCCACTTGTCTTCCGGGGTCTCGCCGGGTACGAGTGCCGTCGTCGCCAGAGCGCCGGCGTTCACCATCGGGTTCATGGGGTGACCGTCGTTGAGCTCGATCGCGACGACCGAGTTGAACGGCAGTCCGGTGTTGTTGACGCCGATCACGTCGAAGGCCTTCTCGTGTCCGAGCGCATCGCAGACGAGGGCGTAGACGAATGCCTTCGATATCGACTGGATCGAGAACGGGACGCGGGTCTCACCGATCTCGTGGAGCCCGCCGTCGACATCGGCGACACACACCCCGAACGTCTCGGGGTCCGCCTCGGCGAGGATCGGGATGTAGTCGGCGACGACACCCTCCCGGTGGGAACTGGCCCGCTTGTGCGCGGCGACGACGAGCTCGTCTATGCGATCGCGGGGTGGCAGGGCACCGGTCGCAGCGTGCTGCTCGACATCCGCCACATCCAGTTCGCTCTCCCGCACAGAGCCCACAGTAGGGGTCCGCCGTGGCCACGGGGACGAGCACGGCTCCCGGCGAGTCGAGCGACGGCGACGGCCCCCCGGCATCCGTGCACGTCAGACCCCCACGTCGCCCAGGGCGACGGGGAGCTCCCGCGCCAGCTCCCTCGCGAGGAACCCCAGTCCCAGGCGCGCGCCCAGCAGCCGTCCCGCGCGTGCGTGGGTCCACGCGGCCCAGACCGCGGCCCTCGACGGCTCCAGCCCTCGGGCGGCGAAGCCGACGATCGCGCCGGCGAGCACGTCGCCGCTCCCCGATGTCGCCAGCCCGGCGTCGCCCTCGTCGACGCGCCACGTGCGGCCGTCGTCATCCGCGACCACGCCGTAGCAGTTCGCCACCGCGTCGAAACGGCGCGCGATCTCGCGCACGTCGTCTTCGTGGTCGTCAAGGTCGCGTCCCAGCAGGATGCCGGCCTCCTCCTTGTTCGGATTGAGGATGAGCTGCTCCGGCAGAGCGCTCCGATCCACGTCGCCCAGCACGCCGAGGGCGAATGCATCGAGCACGAGAAGCTGAGGACCGACCGCGGCGACGGCAAGCAGCGTGGCGCGAGTCTCGGCCGCGTCGGAGAATCCAGGTCCCACGAGGACGGCATCCGCTGACTGGATCTGCTCCCGCAATTCGCCGCCGAGAGCATCGTCCGCGTCGTCCGGGAGGGCGAGGATGCCTGCCTCGGGAAGCGCGATGCCGACGTGGGCATCGATGGACTGCGGCACCGCGAGCGCCACACGTCCGGCCCCGACGCGAAGTGCGGCCTCGCCCGCCAGGAGCACGGCGCCCGGCGATGTGCGTGAGCCGCCGACCACGACGACGTCTCCGCGCGACTTCTTGGAGTCGCCGGGATCGGGCAGACCCCAGCCGCGGAGGAGCGATTCGGTGACGCGCTCAGGCCGGCTCGACATCGGGGCTCCCTGGGTGGGCGGTGACATCCGCGCCGTCGCGCTGGAGGTGCGCCACGTCGGAGAACTCGACGAGCTCCCAGCCGCGGTCGCTGCGGACCAGGTGGGTGACCGACGCGTTGAGCACGGTGTGGTCGCGGGCGAACGCCAGCAGCTCGTCTTCACGAAGCGGCAGCAGCACGTACAGCAGCAGCATCACCACCGCGTCGTGCGCCACCATCATGGCGCTCTCGCCGGGACCCTCGAGCGCCTCGCGCAGGAAGGAGCGCAGCCGCAGGGCGACGTCGGCCCATGACTCCCCTCCGGGCGGGCGGTGGTAGAACTTGCCGAGGTGCTTGCGCCGCGCCATCTCTTCGGGGTGACGCCGCGCCACACCCGTCCAGGTGAGCAGATCCAGGATGCCGAGCTCGCGGTCGCGCAGCCGCTCGTCGACGAACACCCTCGCCTCGCCTGCGGAGCCGCCGAGGGCGAGTTCCAACGTCTCGCGCGCACGCAGATACGGCGACGCCCAGTAGGTGTCGATCGTCGCGCGCCGGCTATCCAGCCAGTCGCCCAGCGCCGCCGCCTGCTCGCGGCCGGTGTCGGAGAGCGGAACGTCGGCATCGCGCTCATCGAGGGGAATGACCTCGAGTCCTTCGACCTCGGACCTCGTCGCGGCGACGTTGCCGATGCTCTCCCCGTGCCGGACCAACCAGAGTTCTCTGAGCGCCATCACCTCAGGCTAGGGAGAACGCCCGCCGGAGGCACCCGGTTGACACGGGCGACTCCGCCCCGCCTACCACCACCAGGAACGCCCGTTCAGCATGTCACCGAAGTCCTCGGGCGACCCGCGCCCCGTATCCCGCGAGCCCAGATAGCTGTCCACGACGGCCCGCCCGAGGTCGTCGAGCTCCGGCGCGACGACCTGCCCACCGGCCCGCCGAGCGAGGGCGTCGATGAAGCGCGCGAGGCCGGGGTCCTCGCCGAGGCGGAAGAACGTCGTCTGGGCTCCGAGCCGTTGCACGGTGTCGAGCTCGCGCACCGTGGCCGCCACCGTCCGCGCATCCGGAGGATAGGCGAAGTGCGCGTGGCCATCGGGGCGCAGGTAGGCGGTCGGCTCGCCGTCGGTCACGATGAGCAGCACGGGCTGAGCCGTCGGGTTGCGACGGAAGTGCCGCTGGGCGAGCAGCAGCGCGTGCTGCAGGTTCGTGCCCTTGTCCCAGACGGAGTCCTTGGCCGTCAGCTGCTCGATGTCGATCACCTCGGCGTGGCGGGCGAACGCGATCAGCTGGAGGTTGTCGCCGCGGAATCGCGTCGAGATGAGGTGATGCAGGGCGAGCGCGGTGCGCTTCATGGGAACCCAGCGGCCGTCGAGCGCCATCGAGAACGACGTGTCGACGAGGAGGGCGACGGCGGCCTGCGTGCGCTGCTCCGTCTCGACGACCTCGACGTCGCGGGTGTCGAGGCGCACCCCGGCCGAGACGTCGCCGCCGTCGAGCACGGTCCTCAGCACGGCGTTCGAGACGGTGCGGGGGATGTCCCACGGCTCGGTGTCGCCGAACGCCCACTCGCGCGTCGAGCCGGTGCGGTCGCCGGCGGCACCGGCGTTGCGCGTCTCGCGGCGGCCCGTGCGACCCGACTGCCGCGTCGCGATGTCGCGCAGGAGCGCCCGCCCCAGTTGCCGCATCGCCCGCGGGGTGAGCCGGAGCTGCCCGTCGGACGCGCGCTGCAGCATCCCGGTGTCCCTCAGCTCCTGCTCGAGCTCGCGCAGGGTGCGGGCGCTGACCGCGGCATCCTCGCCCA
This sequence comes from Microbacterium sp. B35-04, assembly GCF_010634885.1. Classification (NCBI taxonomy): domain Bacteria; kingdom Bacillati; phylum Actinomycetota; class Actinomycetes; order Micrococcales; family Microbacteriaceae; genus Microbacterium; species Microbacterium sp. B35-04. The sequence continues at coordinate 78,288 of NZ_MWLP01000037.1, forward strand.
CCAGCCGCTCGAGCGCGTCGAGGTCGATGTCGTCCATCCGTGCGCCCGGGTACGTCTGGCCGAGCTGATCGGT
>NZ_MWLP01000038.1:0-16807 GCF_010634885.1 Microbacterium sp. B35-04
TATTCGCCCCTCCCTTCCCCGCACCAATCCACCGGTTTCTGGCTTTTCCTCTCTCTCGTTCCTCACTCGCTCAACGACCGGGCGTGGAGTTCCGGTCGTTGAGCGAGGGAGCGCCAGCGACCGAGACGAAACGCCTCGAGCCGACGTTCTGCGCCGGGCGCTGAGCGTTTCGTCTCGCTCGTTCCTCGCTCGCTCAACGAACGGGGACGCGGCGAGGCCCGAGGCTCTGGCGAGCCCCGGGCCTGTGCGTCCCACCGCGGACACCGGCCGGGACACCACCCGACCGTGGAAGCACCAGGCGGCTGGTGCCTCGACGGCGGGGTGGTACCCCGGCGGCGCGGGGCGGGCCTCCGGTTACTGCGCCGCCTCCGTCTCGGGAGCCTGCTCCGTTTCGCGCACCTGGTGCGTCGTCGCCCACTCGAGCGCGTAGTCCGCGATCTCCTCCCAGCCGTCCTGGCTCACCAGGCGGTGGGTGCGGCCCGGGTAGGTCTTGTAGTCGACGACGGCCGGGCTGCCGGACTTCTTGTACTTCTTCACGATCGCCTCGCCGATGGCCGGCGGCACGACGTGGTCGATCTCACCCGTGATGATGAGGAGCGGGGCGCGATCGGCGCGGGTGTAGTCGACGTGCGTGACGCCGCCCTTCTCGTTGAGCACCGACAGGACGCCTTCGAAGAAGACCCGGTTGTAGGAGTTCACGGCGAACTCCTCCCAGAGATTGTCGGACTCTTCGCGGGGCAGGTCGTTGCCGAAGGTGAAGTGGAAGTGGCGCTTCGACAGCGGCTTGGCGCCGTTCTTGCCGAAGGGGTTCGCGAGGATCGGCGTGCCGGTCCAGAGCGTCGAGAGCGGGAGGGCGGTGACGCCGGCGGTCTGTCCCGGGGCGACGCCGACGTACGCCACGCCGAGGCCGCGGTCGGCGAGCATCTGAGTGAGGACGCCGCCGAAGGAGTGACCCATGATGATCGGCTTCTGGGGCAGCTCGCGGATGATGCGCTCGTAGTTGTCGGCGATCTGCTTCAGGCCGATCCCCTTCAGGGCTTCGGTTTTGTTGCGGATGTCCTCGACCGTGCGGTCGTCGATCCCGGGCCAGCCGGGGACGATGACCTGGTGGCCGGCGGCGCGGAACCGCTCGGCCCAGGTGTCCCAGCTCTTGGGCGTCATCCAGAGTCCGTGGATGAGGACGATGGGGGTCTTGGTCGTGGTGTCCATTTCGTGCTCCCTGGTGTGGTGTGGCGGTGGTTGTGCGGTGGTCCTGCGGTGCTGTCAGTGGCGGATCCTGGTGTGTCTCCGGCTGATGTATCCTGACAGTAGACCGAACGTTCTATCTACGCAAGAGTATTCCCAGATTTCTTGGAGAAGATTCCGGAAAGCACGGGGTGCACCGACTCTCCGCCAGGTCAGCGGGCAGAAACGGTGGCACGATGGAAGCACTCGAGGGGGATCCATGAGCACCACCGTCGCCGCGACGAGCGCGGCACGCACTTCATCACCGGCGCGGGAGCGGCTTCTTCAGGCTGCGACCGACCTCTTCTACAACGAGGGCATCCACTCGGTGGGCGTCGACCGGATCATCGAGGTGGCCGGTGTCACCCGCGCGACGATGTACAAGCATTTCGCCGGCAAGGAGGGCCTCGTGCTCGCCTATCTGGAGGGCGAGGACCTGGGCCTGCGCTCGCTGTTCGCCGAGGCGGCGCAGGCGTCGGACGACCCCGACGTGCTGCTCGACCTCGTCGTGGCCGGCATCGAGCAGGACATCCGCGACCGCCACACGCGCGGCTGCCCCTTCATCAACGCTGCGGCCGAGTACCCCGCCGAAGGGCCGGTCCGCGAGCTGATCGCCGACCACCGCGAGTGGTTCCGCGGCACCCTCCGTCAGCTCGCCGAAGGTGCCGGACTGCGCGATCCCGAAGGGGTCGCCGCATCCCTCGTGCTGCTGCGCGATGCCGCACTCGTGGGCGGCTACCTCGACGGCCAGGACCGCGTCGGCCCCGCCTTCGCGCGCACGGCGCGCGTCGTCATCGCGGCGGCTCGGCGAGCCTGAACCCGCTCTCCGTCGCGCCGCCACGGGGCGGCCGAGGTTCGCCGCCAGACGGCACAACAGTCACATCCGTCACTCCTGTCACACGACACGCGGCCCGAATCCTCAGAAATCCGCGAAAATACGCGGATCTGTCGGCCATGTCGGGTACATTCGGTCCCGGTCGAACAGACCAGCCGGGGGGCGAAGCCATCCGGTCCCAGCAATGACAAGACGGCACCCGCTGTCTTTGGAGGACATACCAATGGCCGACAAGACCATCACCAAGACCGAACTCGTCGCGAGCATCGCGAGCGCGACCGGCCAGAGCCAGTCGGCCGTCTCGGGCGTGCTCGACTCCCTCTTCTCCACCGTCTCCGACGCGGTCGCCGCCGGCAGCAAGGTCGCCATCCCGGGCTGGATCGCCTTCGAGCAGGTCGCCACCTCGGCTCGCACCGGCCGCAACCCGCAGACGGGCGAAGAGATCAAGATTCCCGCGGGCAAGCGCGTCAAGGTCACCGCGGGCTCGAAGCTCAAGGCGGCCGTCAAGTAATCCCACGCAGACCTCTGGAGAGGGGATGCCGCACCTCGCGGCATCCCCTCTCCTGCTGTCTGCGGGCTCGGCGACCGGAATCCGGCAACGTAGGCTGGTACGGTGAACCCCCGCGCGCTGCGGGCCGCCGGGCCCGCACTCCTCGTCGTCGCCGCGCTCGCGGTGATGGTGTGGGCGCTGGCGTTCGGCGGCGGCACCGCCCCGCTCGCGATCGCGGATCCCGGACCGTTCGTGCGGTGGGGGCTCCCGACGGCGAAGCTGCTCGTCAACCTCTCCGCCGCCGGCATGCTCGGGGTGCTGGTCACCGCGCTGTTCGCCCTGCGCGCGGGCGAGCGGGAGTTCGACACCGCCCTCGACACTGCATCGATCTCGGCTGCGCTGTTCACCATCGCCGCTGCGGCGACCGGGTTCCTGACCTTCGTCGACGCGTTCAACCCCGTCATCAGCATGGGCCCCGAGTTCGGCGCGCAGCTCGGCCGCTACATCGTCGAGACCGAGGTCGGCCGCACCTGGCTCATCACCACGCTCGCGGGCGCCGCGCTCACCGTGCTGACCTTCGCCGTGAGGTCATGGACCGCCACGTTCTTCGTCGCGCTGCTGGCCGCGGCATCCCTCGTCCCGATGGGCACGCAGGGCCACTCCGGCGAGGAGGCGTTCCACCACGAGGCGATGACGGCGCTGATCCTGCACATCATCGCGGCGGCGGTGTGGCTGGGTGGGCTGCTGCTGATCGTGATCGTGCGGCCGCTGCAGTCGCGCGACGACAGCGCCGCGACGGTCGGGCGCTACTCGAGCATCGCGCTCGCCGCCTTCGCGGTCGTCGCGGTCTCGGGCACGGTGCGCGCCGCGATCGGACTGCAGGACTGGTCAGCGCTCGTCTCGCCCTACGGCGTGATCCTGGGTGTGAAGGTGCTGGCACTGATCGCGCTCGGGCTCTTCGGCGCCTGGTACCGCACGCGGCTGATCGGCCGCATGCGCGACAGCGACCGGGCAACCCGGTCGTTCTGGACGCTCATCGTCTTCGAGCTTGTGCTCATGGGCGCCGCGAGCGGTGCGGCGGCCGCGCTGGCACGCACCCCTCCGCCGGTCACCGCGCTGATCCCGGAGAGCCCGACGCCCGCCCAGCGCCTGACCGGCGCACCGCTGCCGCCCGAGCTGACCCTCGACCGCTGGCTCACGTCGTGGAACGTCGACCTGCTGTGGGCCGTCGTGGCCGGGTTCGCGATCTTCTTCTACCTCGCGGGCGTCTGGCGCCTGCGCCGCCGCGGCGACGCGTGGCCGCTCTATCGCACGCTCATGTGGGTCGCGGGCTGGCTGCTGCTGGTCTGGGTGACCGGCGGCGTCATCAACGTCTACCAGGACTACCTGTTCAGCATGCACATGGTCGGGCACATGCTGCTGACCATGGCGATCCCGCTGCTGCTGGTGCCCGGCGCGCCCATCACGCTGGCAGCGCGGGCCATCCGCAAGCGCGACGACGGCACGCGCGGTGGGCGCGAGTGGATCCTGTGGGCGGTGCACTCACCGGTCGCCCGGGTGCTGACGAACCCGTTCATCGCCGCCGCGCTGTTCGTCGGCTCCCTCTGGGTCTTCTACTACACCGAGCTGTTCCGCTGGTCGCTGTACGACCACCTCGGGCACGAGTGGATGATCGCGCACTTCCTCATCACCGGCTATCTCTTCGTGATGACCCTCATCGGCATCGACCCGGTCCCCTACCGGCTGCCCTACCCCGGGAGGCTGCTGCTCCTGATCGGCGTCATGGCGATGCACGCCTTCTTCGGCATCGCGATCATGATGCAGGAGGGCCTGATGATCGCCGAGTGGTTCGGCTCGATGGGCCGCATCTGGGGTGCCACCCCGCTCGAGGACCAGTACACCGGCGGCGGCATCGCCTGGTCGATCGGAGAGATCCCGACGCTCATCCTCGCGATCACCGTGGCGATCCAGTGGAGCCGCAGCGACGACCGTGAGACGAAGCGGCGCGACCGTCATGCCGACCGCACCGGGGATGCCGAGCTCGAGGCGTACAACGCCCGCCTGGCAGAACTCGCCGAGAAGGACGCCAAGGCGGGCTCCGGACGCTGAGTCCGCGACGGCGACGCCGCACCGTCAGTTGGTGTCGGGGCCTGTCACGACGATCGTCACGTTGCCGTCGGGGCGCACCGTGATCGCGCCCTTGACGATGAACGGCACGTCTTCGGACACCGTGCGCACCTTGCCGTCGAAGATCGAGCGGATGTCGACCTCGATGTGCGCGACCGCCTCGGAGGGGAGGATCGACCAGCCGGCGCCGTCGGGCTCGACGGCGACCGTCGGCTGCGTCACGATCGACCAGGCCGGCAATGAGGCGATGCGGTCCTGCACGAAGAAGCCGAACGGGCACGCCGTCGGCTGCAGCACCTCCTGCGTCGCGCACGCGGTGAGGAACTCCTCGACCTCGTCCTGCACGACGGTCAGGAACTGCTCGGTGGGCTGGGCCTGCACGTTCACCGGGATCGCGCGGAACGGGCTGTCCGAGAGCACCGCCACCCCCGGGGTGCTGGAGATCGCCGTGTTGACCGACACCGAGTACAGGCCGGGCGAGAACACCAGCAGCGAGACGGGGGCGGCGGGATCGGCATCCGCCCCCTCCGGTGAGACCTGGCGCTTGTCGATCTCGAAGCCGTTCACGTCGAACACCATCGAGCCGGTGACACCGAGGTTCATGACGGCCAGCGGGCTCTTCGCGAAGCGCCACGTGGGCGCGAGGCCGATCGAGCCGTCGCGCTCGACGGCGAAGGTGGTGCGACCGTCGTAGCGGCCGGCCAGGTACTCGATGGTGACGCGGGTGATGTCACCGTCCTGCTCCTGGGACACGACCTCGACGTCGGTGATCGGTGCCAGGGCGGCGCTGCGCAGCAGCGCGTCGGATGCCGTGGACGGCAGCCCCGCAGCCTCGAGGTCGGCGGTCGTCACATCGACCCCCGGTACCGTCAGCGCATCGGCGGCGCGGCCCTCGGCGAGCAGGTCGACGTAGCGCTCGACGAACGCTGCGGGGCTGTAGAACTGACGCTCGATCACGCCCCATGCGGCGAACACGGCGCCCACCAGCGCGAGGCCGACGACGCCGAGAAGTGAGAGGTCCAGCGCGAGACGGCCTCGACGGCGGGGCTTGTGCGGCGGCTGGATCAGGGCCGGTTCCGGTTCGGAGGCGAGGGTGGGCGGGGTCGCGTCGACGGCCGGAGGCGCACTCGCGCGACCGGCTGCCGTGCCCACTGCCCCCTGGTCCACCCGGCCAGTCTAGGAAAGACCGACCGGGAGGCCCCTGTGGACAGCCGACATTGTCGCGGACCTGAAACATTTGGGACTGCCCGTCCCCTTCGGCGATGCCGCGACCGGTTCCGCCCAGGTCAGGCCATGATCGCGTCCCGGACGGCACTGGCGCCCGCCAGCTGGCCCGAGGCGATCGCGGCCGCCAGCGACACCATCGGCCCGGGGACGACGGCGAGGTGGGCCATGTCGCCGCCCGCGTACACGCCGGGCACCGTCGTGCGTCCGAGCGGGTCGATCTCCACGCCGCCGCTCGGAAGGATGCCGCAGCCCAGCTGCTCGGCGAACGGTGCGCGCTGCGTCGACGTCGCGGCCGTGAAGACGCCTGCGACGCGTTCGGCTCCGCCTCGGAGGAGCTCGAGCTCGAGACCGCCGTCGACCTCGGTCACCGCGGCGACGTCCGCCGGACGCGCGAGGAAGGTCGAGGCGACGACGGGGCGCAGCATCCGTTCGATCATGGCGCCGTGCTCGCCGTCGACGAGGATGCCGATGCGCTCCCCGGCGAACTCGTGGCCGTGACAGAACGGGCACTGGGCGACGCGGCGACCCCACTGTTCCGCGAGCCCGGGGACGGGCGGAAGCTCGTCGCGCATGCCGGTGGCCAGCACGATCCGGTGCGCCCGCTCCACGCCCTGGGCCGTGGTGACCTCGAAGCCGCCGATCTCCCCGGCGACCGTCGTGACGGCGCCGGTGCGCAGCTCGACCGTGTCGTAGGCGGCGAGCTCGGTGCGGCCGATGCGGCGCAGCTCGGCGGGGCTGCGGCCGTCGTTGGTGAGCAGGTTGTGCGCGTGCTCGACGGTGGCGTTGCGATACTCCCCGGAGTCGAGCAGCAGCACGGTGCGGTGCATGCGGCCGATGGTGAGGGCGGCCTGCAGGCCCGCCGGGCCGCCGCCGATCACGATGACGTCGTACATGAGTGGTCCTCTCGTCGTTTGCGTCCGGAGAGATTCTGTGACTTCATGTCGACATGAAGTCAAATCTGTCGATCGGGGATGCCGCGGCCCGGTTCTCGCTGCCGACTCACGTGCTGCGCCACTGGGAGGACATGGGGCTGCTCACTCCCGCGCGCGACGGCGGCGACCGGCGACGCTACGGCGACGACGACCTGGTGCGGATCGGCGTGATCGTGCGCAGCAGGAGCGCCGGCATGAGCCTGGAGCAGATCGGCGTGCTGCTCGACGAGCAGGCGCCCGAGCGGCACCGGGTGCTCGAAGAGCACCTCGCCGACCTCGGCCGCCGGATGGCCGACATGGAGCGCTCGCGGCGCATGACCGAGCACGCCCTGCGCTGTCGCTCGCACGACATCACGACGTGCCCGCGGTTCCGGGCGATCATGGACGAGGTCGTCGCGGGCACCGGCAGCTGGCGCGACGCCGAGCCGCCTGTGGACAGTGACGCGTCGTCCACCGATTCCGGCGCGGGCAGCCGGGAGGCGGCATCCGCTCGTTAGCATGAATCGGTGACCACAACGCCTTCTCCTGCCGGCCTCGCGCTGTCGGCCGAGCAGGAGGCGCTGTTCCGGCTCATCGAAGACACCCGCGAGCATGTGTTCGTCACGGGGCGCGCCGGCACCGGCAAGTCGACCCTGCTGCAGCACCTGGCATGGCACACGAGCAAGCAGATCGCCGTGTGCGCGCCGACCGGCGTCGCGGCGCTCAATGTCGAGGGCCAGACGATCCACTCCCTGTTCAAGCTGCCGCTGGGGATCATCGGCGCGCACGACGAGGATCAGTCCGATGCGACGCGCAAGCTGCTCAACGCCATCGACACGCTGGTCATCGACGAGATCTCCATGGTCAACGCCGACCTCATGGATGCCATCGACCGCGCGCTGCGCAAGGCGCGGGGACGCCGCAGCGAGCCCTTCGGCGGCGCGCAGATCGTGATGTTCGGCGACCCCTACCAGCTGGCCCCGGTGCCGCCGCGCGGGGACGAGCTGCGGTACGTGAACGACCACTACCGCTCGTTCTGGTTCTTCGATGCCAAGGTGTGGGTGGGTGAGTCGGCGAGCGACGGCATCCTCGACGTCGGCTCGTACGGCGCCGAGCTGAACATCCGCGAGCTGGTCGACATCCACCGGCAATCCGACCCGGCGTTCAAGGCCATGCTCAATGCGGTGCGCTACGGGCACGTGACCGCCGACATCGCAGAGGTCCTCAACAGCACCGGGGCACGCACTCCCCCGGACCCGGTCGACGGCGAGCACCCGATCATCACGCTGGCCACCCGCAACGACATCGTGAACAACATCAACCGGCGGCACCTGACCGAGCTCGTCGGTCGTGAGCAGACCGCGATGGCCGAGGTGAACGGGGACTTCGGACGAGGGGATGCCGCGTACCCCGCCGATCTCGAGCTCAAGCTCAAGGTCGGCGCCCAGGTGATGTTCCTGCGCAACGACACCGCCTCGTTCGGTGAGCCGCCTCGATGGGTGAACGGCACGATCGGGACGGTCACGCGGATCGCCGGTGAGACGGTGCGCGTCGACGTCGAGGGCGAGGAGTTCGACGTCGAGCCCGCCGTCTGGGAGAAGTACCGATACTCGTACAACCCCGGATCCAAGCAGCTCACGCGCGACATCGTCGCGGAGTTCACCCAGTTCCCGCTGCGGCTGGCGTGGGCGGTCACGATCCACAAGTCGCAGGGCAAGACCTACGACCGTGCGATCATCGACCTGGGCTCCGGGGCGTTCGCCCCGGGGCAGACCTACGTGGCGCTGTCGAGGCTGACCTCGCTCGACGGGCTCTATCTCTCCCGCCCGCTGCGGCCGCGCGACATCCAGGTCGACCCCGACGTGCGGCGCTTCATGGCGTCCGCAGTGCGCCGGCCAGCGGCATCCTGAATCGCAGTCCCGTCCGTCTGCCGCCCATGGCAGTGCGCGGAGAGTCGGCTCGGTGACGGCGACACGCCGCTGACGGATGCCGCGACCCGGGCGTGTCAGGTGACGGACCCGTGTTTTCGCATCTGGAGGGCGGGGTGGGGCGGGGTGGGACGGGTCCAGGCGACCGGGAACCGGGCCGGGCGAACCGGCGGTCAGGCGACCTGGCGGTCAGGCGACCAGGCGGTCAGGCGAACCGGCGGTCAGGCGACCTGGGCGGCCTTCGCGTGAGCGAGGTCCTCGAAGAGCTCGGTGTTGAAGCGGTAGGCGAGCAGGACCTCGTCGATGACGCGCTCCTGCTCGGCGGCATCCCAGGGTGCCGCGTCCAGCTGCTCGCGGTAGACGTCTTTGAAGGCCTTCGGGTCGGCGATGTCCTCGAAGAGGTAGAAGCCGATGCCGTTGGTGTCGAACCCGAAGCGGCGGGCCATCAGCCGGCCGATGAACTGGCCGCCCGACAGGTCGCCGAGGTAGCGGGTGTAGTGGTGGGCCACGAAGCCGCCCGCCCACGTCGCGCCGACCTCGTTGATGCGATCGACGTAGCGCTGCGTGGTCGGCAGCGGCTCGATGTGCTCTTGCCAGTCGGGCCCGACGAGGAACTCGAGGTCCGCCTCGAGCGCGGGCAGGCGCGTGAGCTTGTCGGAGATGAAGACCGCGGCGACCGGGTCGTTGCGCATCTGGCCGGCGGTGCGCTCGAGCGCCTCGTAGATGAACCAGTGCTGGGCGACCAGCGCGACGTAGTCGTCCCGCGTGCCCTCCCCCTTCATGAGGTCGGCCATGAAGCCGGAGTGCTCGCTCGAGGAGTGCGAGCTGCTCGAACGCTCGCGCAGGGCGGTCGAGAACGGGATCGGGTCGCTCATACCTTCATGCTAACTGAAGATAAGGCGAACCTAACAAAAATGTTCTCCAGGCCGCGGCCTAGGCGTGCGGGCGCGGCTCGATGTCCAGACGCCGGCACGCCTCGTCATAGAGGGCGACGATCTCGCGGCGCACCTCGCGGCGCTCGGAGATCGGCCCCGATGGCCACGGCACCTCGACGTCGGCGGTCGAACCGTCGGCGAGCGTCGCCTGCCACACTCCGCGGTCGCCGTCGAACCCCGTCATCGCCGAAGCGGTGATCTCGGCATCCGCGATCCCCGCATCGGCGGCGAACGCGCGGGCGATGAGGAGGTTGTCGTCGCCGTGATCGCCGTTCATGTGGCTGAGCACGCCGGTGAGGGCGTCATCGTCGAAGTGGTGCGTCATGCTGACACCCTACGGATCGCCGTTCACGGCAAGCGACCATGGTGTGTTTGAATTCAATGCACGATCGTCGGGGGGTGAGAATGCGGACCCGGTCTACACGTCGCCGCGCCAACGCGGTCATCGCCGGTGCTGTGGCGTCCGTTCTCCTGCTCGCCGGCTGCTCGTTCGGCGGGGGGATCGAGCCGGATCTGCCGCCGCAGTCGGAGGACGCGCTGCCCGATGAGACGGTGCAGCGCTTGACGGATGCCGTCACCCACGCGATGGGCACAACCGGGTCGTCCGGCGCCATCGTGGGCGTCTGGGCGCCGTGGAGCGGCGCCTGGGTGGCCGGCCTCGGCACGCAGCGGCCCGACGGCGGCGGCGAGGTGACCGCCGATCTGGCGTTCCGCGCCGGCAAGGTGACGCGGGCGATGACATGCGACGTGCTCTTCGAGGTCGCCGCTGCCGGAAAGGTGAAGCTCGACGACAGCGTCACCGCCTACGTATCGGGCGTGCCCGACCTCGCCGAGGTCAGTCTGGTCGAGCTCTGCGACGGCACATCGGGGATCGGCTCCTTCGCCGGCCAGCTGTACTCGTCGTGGCTCACCAATCCGGCACGCGACTGGGAGCCCCGCTACCTCGCGAGCTTCGGGCTCGGCCAGCCGCGCTCGGGCGAGCCCGGCGCAGCCTACCGCGACTCCGATGCCGGCTACGTGCTGCTGGGGCTGGCGCTCGAGCGCGCCACCGACATGACGGCGGCGGACCTCATCCAGACGTACCTTGCCGATCCGCTGGGTCTGGACGCGACCGCGCTCGGCGACCTTCCCGAGGAGGGGGTGCTGAAGGGCGGGCAGTCGGTGAACAACGCCGAAGGCGTGCTCGACTGCGCGGCACCCCTCGACCTGACCGCGGCGTCGACGAGCAGCGGGTTCACCGACGCCGGCGCCGTCACCGACATCGAGGATCTCGGCCGCTATGTGCAGGCGCTCGCCTCGGGCGCGCTCGTGGAGGACGACGACCGCTTCGGCGCCCCGGTGGCGGTCGCCCCCGACGGTCCGTCGTGGTACACCACCGACGGCGGTGCGCTGATCGCGGGGTCGCTCATCGGCCAGTACGGCAAGGTGCCGGGCTACATCACCGCCGCGTTCGCCGACCCGTCGACCGGGCTGACAGTCGCCGTCGTGCTCAACAACTCGGCCGCCGACGCGGCGGTGGGCGAGTACCTCGCATGGGAGCTTGCGGCGATCGCGTCGAAGGCGCCCGCGGCCGCCGGCCAGGCGGTGCCCGAGGCGGGACTGCCCTGGACGCCCGAGCAGTACCACGACGCCATCGCCGCCGCAGCGGTGTGCACGCCGCCGGCCACGTAGTGAGGGCCGGCGCGGGCGCGGGCGGTACCGGGGCCGGCGCGAGCCTGGTGGGCGGATCGGGTCCGAGCGCAGGATCGGGGGCCACACCCGCGATCGTGCTGGTGATCGCGGGCCTGGCGTGCCAGGAGGTCGGCGCATCGCTCGCAGTGCTGCTGTTCCCCGCGGTCGGGCCGCTCGGCATGGTGATGCTGCGGCTGGTGTTCTCGGCGATCGTGCTGCTGCTGATCGCCCGGCCCCGGGTGCGCGGGCATTCGCGCTCGGACTGGACCGGGGTCGCGCTCTTCGGCCTGGTGCTCGCGTTGATGAACGGCCTGTTCTATCTCGCCCTCGAGCGCCTGCCGCTCGGCATCACCGTCACCATCGAGGTGCTGGGACCGCTCGTGCTGTCGATCGTCGCCGCCCGCCGTGCATCCGCCTGGCTGTGGGCGGTGCTCGCCCTCGCCGGCGTCGTCGCACTGGGCGGCGGCGGGTGGGACCGCCTCGACCCGCTGGGCGTGCTGTTCGCGCTGGGCGCGGCCGGCAGCTGGGCGTTCTACATCCTGGCGTCGGCGCGGGTGGGAAGGGCGTTCCCTCAGCTCGACGGCCTGGCGCTGGCGATGACGGTGGGGGCGGTCATCGCGCTGCCGTTCGGGATCGCGGATGCCGGATCCGCCCTCCTTCGCCCTGAACTCGTCGCGCTCGGCGCCGCGGTCGCGATCCTGTCGTCGACCATCCCCTACGCGTTCGAACTCGTCGCCCTCCGGCGCCTGCAGGCCGCGGTCTTCGCGATCCTGATGAGTCTCGCCCCGGCGACGGCGGCCCTCGCGGGCTTTATATTCCTCGGCCAACATATGACGTGGCTCGAGATCGCCGGCATCGCACTCGTCATCGCGGCGAGCATCGGCGCGGTGCGCTCCTCGGCCAGGGCCGCGCGCGAAGCGGCGGAGCCGATCGCCTGACGCGGCACCGGACATCGCGCGGGTGGGTGGATGGATGCCGACCGGCGGCGTGCGACGGCGTGACCGGTGGGCTCGATACGATCGGGGCCATGACTCAGGCGGACAACACGGTGCAGACGAGATGGGCCGTGCTCGGTCCCGGAGCCATCAGCAGGGACTTCGTTGCGGGGCTTCGGGCCTCGCAGCACGGTGTGCTGCACGCGGTCGGCAGCTCGTCGGCGGAGCGGGCGGGGGCCTTCGCCGCGGAGTACGGGGCCGCGGCATCCGGCACCTACGACGAGATCCTCGCGCGCGACGACGTCGACGCCGTCTACGTCGGGACCGTGCACACGACGCACGCCGACCTGGCGGTCCGCGCGCTGGGGGCCGGCAAGGCCGTGCTGTGCGAGAAGCCGGCGAGCCCCACGCTGCAGGAGGTCGAGCGCATCCTCGAGGTCGCTGCCCGCACGCAGCGACCGTTCCTCGAGGCCTTCAAGACGCGGTTCGGGCCGTTCGCCGACGCGCTGCGAGAGCTCGTCGCCGGTGGCGAGCTCGGCCCGCTCGAGCGTGTCGAGGGAGCGTTCGGGTTCGAGGCGCCGACCCACGAGGGCCGGCTGTTCGATCCCGCACTCGCGGGCGGCGCGATCCTCGACGTCGGCTGCTACCCGCTCGCGCTGGCGATCGACCTCGCCGCCGCGGCCGGACAGCCCATCGACGCTCCCGACTATCGCGGCTTCGACGCAGAGCTCGTCGCCGGGGTCGACGGCTGGGCGACGGCCGTGATCGCGTTCGGCACAGTGACGGCGGAGATCGCGACGTCGGTCGTCGAGGATCTCTCCGACCTGGCGATGCTGCACTTCGCCGAGGGCGACGTCCTCCTCCCGAACGCGTGGGGAAGCCGCACCGAGAGCCCGTCGAGGATCATCGTCCGCCGCGGTGCCGAGGAGCGGGTGATCGAGGTGCCGGTCGTGCAGCCCATGGCTGCGGAAGCCGATGCGCTGTCGCTCGCCCTCGCCGAAGGCCGGCTCGAGGTGCCGCAGATGCCGTGGTCGCACACGCGTGCCGCGGCGCGCGTGCTCACGGACTGGCGCGCGGCCGCCCTCGCCGGCTGACGCCGACAGCCCTGGATGCCGGCGACACCGGGCGGCGGCATCCGTATTCCGCGTGCGGAAATCTACCCTTTCGCGTTTCCGGGCGTTCCGGGAAGCAGCGGGAAGCAGGGGTCAGGCGCCGCGGGGCGGGGCGGTGGAGCCGCGCACGTTCAGCGTCGGGTTCAGCACGACACGGTGCACCGGGCGCATCGGATCCTCGATGCGCCGAGCCAGGAGGTCCACCGCGGCGCGACCGACCGAGTTGCGCGGCGGGCTGACGGCGGTGAGCGCGGGGGTGAACAGCTCGGCCACCTCGTCGTCGTACGCGACGACCGACAGGTCGCCCGGCACCGAGATGCCGCGGTTGAGGGCCAGGTCGACGAACGCCATCGCCTCGGGATCGGAGTGGACGAGGATCGCGGTGACCGAGTTGGCCAGCGCGGCGTCGAGCGTCGCGTCGACGACGGCTGAGAAGTCGGGGCTCGTGCGCGGCGGGAGGCTCGTCTCGAAGTGGTCGGAGGGTGTGAGGCCGAGCTCGATGCACGCGGCCAGCCAGCCGGCCGCGATCTTGCGGGAGGTGGGCGAGTCCCGCGCGATGATGAGTCCGACGCGGCGATGGCCGAGCGCGGCGAGATGGCGCGCGGCGAGCACCGCGCCGAGCGCGTGGTCGGTCGTCACGTTCTCGACGGGGCTGCCTCCCTGCAGCGATCCGGCATCGGGCAGCACCACGGCATCGCGCTCCACGAGCACGCTGGGCACGCCGCACTCGGCGAGCCACTGCACGACATCCTGTGCGTGCGGGGTGTCGGTGTTCGGCGCGACGACGAGTCCGCGCACACCGTCGGCGTGCACGAGGCGCTCGAGCACCGGGCGCTCGTCCTGCAGCTCGTACGACGCGCCGCGCAGCACGACGCGCAGGCCGTGGCGGGTGGCCTCGGCCTCGGCGCCGCGCACGACGCTCGGCCAGTAGAAGCTCAGCGACGGCACCAGCATCGCGATCGAGCCGGCGCGGGTGACGGTGACCGGATGCCCCGGCTCCACGTCGTCGAAGGCGCCCGCGGCGGGAACGGCGCCGCCGTGCACGCGCACCAGCAGCCCTTCGCGCTCCATCTGCGCGAGGTCGCGACGCAGGGTGACCGGGGCGACGCCGAGGTCGTCCATCAGCTGCGCGACCCGTACGGCGCCGTCGCGCTCGAGCGTCGCCAGCACGTGCGCCCGCCGCTCGGCGGCGAGCAGTGCCGGAGTCTGGTCGGTCATCGGGCGTCCTCCGGGTTCGTCAGGTCCAGTTCTACCGTGACGGTGACGCTGTCGCGCGCCGTCACGTCCAGATCCAGCCGGGTCAGTCGTGCGCCCCACACGCTGGTGAGCATGGGGTCGTCGAGCTCGCGCACCACGAGCGACGCGGTGACGCCGTCGGGCCACGAGATGCGCACGGGCGTGGCGCCGTCGAGGGGAGTCACGACGACCGCGCTCCCCTGCTCCCGCCGCACGTCGCCGGCGAGCAGCATCCGCACCTGCGTGGGCGCTTCGGGATCGGCGGTCGCGTGCGCCAGGGCCGGAGCGTTCCCGTCGGCTCCGGGCGTTTCGTCTCGGCGTTTCGACTCGCCAGCTCGCTCAACGACCACGTTCCTCGCTCGCTCAACGAGCGAGGATTGCCAGGAGTCCTCGACGACGACGCGGCGCGCGGGCCGTTCGAGGCGCACCGCTCGATGCCACGACGCGGCGCCCGGGTAGGCGCCGGAGAGCTCCAGGGTGAGCGCCGCGACGTCGTCGCCGAGCGCGACCTCGACGTCGGAGGCCGCGAACGCCGCACCCGGGTTCTGCTCGAGCCCGCCGATCACGGGCACGTTGTGCCAGCCGCTCTGCATCGTCCAGATGTCGTAGCGGTCGGGGCCGAACGTCTGCAGCGTGTACGTCGGACGGCCCGCGTCGACGATCACGGGCACGCCGTCGGACGCGACGACGAACGAGCCGACGTCGTTGTGGTTGTGGTGCTCCCCGTTGTGGCCGCCCTTGACGGCGACGGTCAGTCCCCGGCTCGTGCCGCCGCGCTCGCGGGCGAGCATCACCTCGGTCGAGGGCAGCCACACGTCCTGCGGGAACGGCGACGACGTCTGCGCGGCGTCGACCCACACGGGATCGGTGATGCCGCGCAGCAGCCGGCCGAACCCCTCGTGCTCGGTGGCGGCGGGGGTGCCGGCGATGCGATGCGACGCGGCGTGGGCCGCGGCATCCGTGTCGCCCGCTCTCCGCGCCGCCCGGTGCAGCACATGCCAGGGCTGCGCGGCCGGGACGCGCGCCTGCCCGTCGGCGAGGTTGAGGTACCAGTCACCGCCGAGGTGCATGCGGTGGGGGAAGGCGACGGTCTCCCGCAGGGCCGGGATGCCCGACGCGTCGAGCACTCCCCCGGTGGCGTGGTGCAGCAGGTCGAGCGTCTCGAGGGCGCGGCACGCGCCGTTCCACCAGTAGGCGTATCCCTCGTCGATCGCGCCGTCGGGTGGCAGCACCGACACGTAGCGGTCGATGCCCTCGATCGCGAGGGCGACGATGTGTGCGCGCTCCCCCGCGTCGGCGGGTTCGTCGAGCAGCCGCAGCGCCGCGAGCAGCACGTTGCCGTGGATCCAGGGGTTCCAGTTGTGCACATCGCCGTCGAGTCCGAGCCAGTGCCAGTCGCGGCGCCGGGTGAACGGGTCGAACACGCGCACGCGGGCCTCGTGGCGGATGCGGGAGCGGATGCCGGGGTACCGGGCCTCGAGCCGCGCGCCGAGGAGGTGATCGACCCAGCTCAGGAGCGCCACCGCCTCCCCCGCGCCCAGGTCGAGATACGGCGCCGTCACAGTCGGGAGCACCGACCCCCGCTCGCGGAACGCGTCGTCGTGCGCGGGCCAGCACCACGAGCTCTGCTCGCAGATGAGCCACACTCCGTCGAGGACGTCGGCGAGCCAGACGGCGCCCGTCTCGTCGTCGGCGTGGTGTGCAGCGGCGATCGCGGCGCGGGCGAGGCGCCGCTGGCGCTCGAACACGATGCTCTCCCAGCCCTCGCGGTCGCCGTCGTCGTGCAGGCGGGCGGTGGCGGTCGCCAGCGGCACCGGCCAGGCCGTCGCCCGCTCGGCGGCGGCGCGCTGCAGCACGTCGCGGATCGCGACGGGGTCGGCGCTCCCTTGCGGGCCCCAAGCCCGCCGGTCCTCGGCGGCCGGGACCGGGAGCGCCCGCTCGGCGGGTGACAGGAGCGCGGTGAGGGCGGTCTCGAATCCGGCGGCGTCGACGCCCGCCTGAGCCAGGTAGACGGCGGACAGCGCACCGCGGAAGGCCGCTTCCGGCGACGAGTCAGGGGTCGCGCGGGAGGCGCCGGCTGCAGGCGTGGGGACCGTCGCGGTCGTCAAGGTTCCTCCTCGTTGATTCACCATGGTGAGAGCGGGCGGCCGGTTCCGGCGGGATCCGGAGCCCGAAA